>CP144817.1:0-121041 GCA_036689415.1 Candidatus Stammera capleta | reverse complement strand
ATATAGTTCAAATAAATATATAATAAATATAATTTAACAAGGTAAAAAAATAAAAAAAAAATAAAAAATATAAAAATTAATCATGAAATATTATTTCATCTAAAAGTAGAAAAAAGAAAATTTTTAATATCTAAAAAAAAATCATATGAAAAATTAAGAAAAAAGAAAAGTAATATTATAACAATAAATTATAAAACTTATATACAAGAAATATATAATATATTAAATAATAATTCAAAAATAGATAATATAAGAAAAATATCTACTTTAGCATTTGCTTTATCAGCAGTATCTGGTAGAAGAATGATAGAAATAATCAAAACTGGAAAATTTAAAAAAATAAAACAAAAAAATAAAATAGAATTTAAAGGACAAGTAAAAACAAAAAATAAAAAAAAATATAATATATATCTATTATATAATCCAAAATTATTTATTAAAAAAATAAAAAAAATAAGAAATAATAAAATATTTAAAAAAATAATAAAAAATATAAATAAAAAAAAAAATAAGTATTTATCAAAAAATTACCAAATAAGTAATTATCTATCAAATTCATTTAATAAATGATCAAAATTATTTTTTCAAGATAATAAAAGAACTTATAAAGATACAAGATCTATATATAGTCGTATATGTTTTCAAAAATGATTTAAAAAAGATAAAAAATGAAAAAAATATGATGAAGACATGTTTTTTTATAAAATATTAGGTCATAAAACTATAAATAGTCAAATACATTATAAACAATTCAAACTAAAAAATTTTGATGAAAAATGAAAACCTAAAATAAATAATAATAAAAGATATAAAAAAATATTAAATTTAGATAAAAATATACATAAAATAATAAAAAGAAAAAAGGCATATAAAATACATGAAATAACAAAAAAAATACTTATTAAAGATGACAATAAAATAATAAATAATTATATATTAAGAAAATTTGGATTTAATACAATATTAATAAAAAGATATGTAAAATATATATCAAAATACATAAATCAAAAAAAAATAAATGGAAGATATAAAATAATAAAAAAAAAAATAATAGAATAAATTTTAAAAATACTAATTGAATTATTTAATATAAAATATTAAATAATTCAATTTTAGTATAAATAAAAAATTAATTATAATAATATATATAAGAAGCTAAATCTAAAACTTTTTCAGAATAAGCTGTCTCATTATCATATCATGAAATTAATTTAATAAATTTATTATTTAATATTAAAGTAGATTTAGCATCAAAAATAGAAACTAATTTTTCACCATTAAAATCACTTGAAACTACATCATCATATGTAATACCTAAAATTCCACGTAAATAACTTTTAGATGCTTCTTCTATACAAGAACATATTTTTTTATAAGTAACATCAGAATTTAATTTAGCGGTAATATCTACGACTGAAACATTATTAACTGGAACTGTAAAAGAAATACCTGTAATTTTATTTTTTAAATCAGGAATTATATTTTCTAAATTATAAGCTATATTGTTAGAATAAGGAATTATATTACCTAATATACTTCTTCCTATACGGAAATTTTTCAAAGAAAATTTATCAACTACTTTTTGAACAGAAGTAGATGCATGTATATCAGTTATAAAAGCTTCAGTAATATCAAAATTATCATGAATAACTTTAATTATTGGAGCTGCACAATTAACAGTACAAGAACTATTAGAAACAATATTTTGACCATTATAATTATGGTGATTAATTCCCATTACAAACATAGGAATATCATCTTTAGATGAACTTGTTAAAACTACATATTTAGCTCCTGATAAAATATGGCCATAAGATAAATCTTTAGTTAAAAACTTACCAGTAGATTCTATAACAATATCAATATTAAATTTATTTCATGGAATATCATTAGGTTTATTAAAAGAAGTAATATATATTTTATTATCATTAACAAGTAAAGTATTACTATCTATAATATTTATTTTACCATTAAATCTTCCATGAATAGAATCATATTTTAACATATAAGCTATATAATTAATATTAACTAAATCATTAATAGCTACTATTTTAATATTTTTTTTATATTGAGAATTACGAAAAACTAATCTACCAATTCTACCAAAACCATTTATACCTATTCTAATAGTCATAAAACCTCATATTATAATAAATAATTTTTTTTTTAAAAAAAATATAAATTTAATATTATTAAAACTAATATATTAATAATAACTTTTATATTTTTAAAAATATATTAATTTAAAAAATAAATATAAAAAAAACATTATATATATAATATATATATATATATATATAAAATATTATTAATAATAATAAAATTTAATATATAAAAATACAAATAAAATAGTTTTTAATAATATAATATATTAAAACAAAAAATAAATTTATATATAAACAATATAAAAAAAATAAAAATATTATAAAAAAAAATAAATAATTTTATAATTTTAATAAGAAAAATATTTAAAATAATCAAAAAACATTGGATTTTTTGCAGATAAAAATGCAATTTTATCACATTTATTATTATAATAATTTCCTTTATGAGATTTTAATAAATTTCATTTAATTTTTTTTTTAAATAAAACTATATTTTTATATATTAAATCTCATAAATCTATATTTTTAATAAATTTATTATTTGATTTTTTTCAATTATTCTTTCTTCAAGAATAAATTCAATAATTAACCCCATTATATAAATAAGTACTATCAGTAAATACATTAATATTATTATTAATATATAAATTATTTACTAAAAATTTCAAAGATAATATAAAAGCCATTAATTCCATTCTATTATTAGTAGTATAATAATAACCAGCTTTTAAAACAATTTCTTTTTTTAAAAATTTAATAATAGAAGCACAACCACCAGGTCCTGGATTATTAATACATGAACCATCTGTATAAATATTTATTTTTAACATATTTTTAATAAAGATTAATTTTATTAATATTATAAACCAATTTAAAAAAAATGAATAAACAAATTATATTAGATATAGAAACAACTGGAATTAATTTAATAGAAAATCATTATATAGGACATAAAATAATTGAAATAGGAGCTATAGAATTAATAAATAGAAAAATAACTAATAATTTTATACATTTTTATATAAATCCAAGAAGAAAAATAGATGAAAAAGCATATAAAATACATGGAATAAATAATTATTTTTTAAGAAATAAACCTATATTTTTTGATATAGCAGAAAAACTAATTAATTTTATAAAAAATAAAGAATTAATTATACATAATGCAAATTTTGATATTAAATTTATAGAATATGAATTAAAATTAATAAATTTTAAAATAAAAAAAATAAAAAATATTTGTAAAATTACAGATACATTATCAATAGCAAGAAAATTATTTCCTGGAAAAAAAAATAACTTAAATTCATTATGTCAAAGATATAATATAGATATATCAAAAAGAAAAAAACATGGAGCATTATTAGATGCAAAATTATTATCAATGGCATATCTATGTATGACAAGAAAACAAAATAAAATAATATTTTATAAAAAAAAAAATAAAAATAAAAAAAATAAAATTAAAAAAAAAAAAAAATATATAAATAATAATAATAATGAAAAAAAAATAAAAAAAAAATATATTAAAAAACATATAAAATATTTAAAATATATAAAAAAAAAAAATAATAAATGTATATGATTAGAAAAATATAAAATAATCAATATTTAAATAATTTTAAAAAGAGTAAAATATGAATTATATATCTATAAAAAAAATAAATAAAATAAAAAATATAAAAAAAAATAAAATTATATACACATATGGAAGAGTAAAAACTATAAGATATTCAAAAATAAATATATTTTTCATAGATATGAAAGATGGTTCATTTATAAATCCAATACAAGTAATTTTAAAAAAAAAATATATAAAAAAAAATAAAAAAATTTTAAAAATAAATACAGGATGAGTAATAAAAATTAAAGGAATATTAAAAATAAACAAAAAAAATAAAAAAAAAGAAATACATGCAATTAAAATAAAAATTTTAGGAAAAATTAATAATCAAAAAAAATATCCTATTAGTGCAAAATATCATTCTTTAGAATATTTAAGAAAAAATTTACATTTAAGATGTAGAACATCATTAATAGAATCAATAACTAGAATAAGAAACACATTAATATATAATTTACATAAATATTTACAAAAAAAAAATTTTTATTTAATAACAACACCAATTATTACTTCATTAGATACAGAAGGTAATAGTAAAATGTTTGAAATAAAAAATAAAAATTTTTTTAATAAAAAATCTTTTTTAACTGTTTCAGGACAACTAAATTTAGAAACATATGCGTGTTCATTATTTAAAGTTTATAACTTAGGACCAATATTTAGAGCAGAAAATTCAAATACTAATAAACATTTAGCAGAATTTTGAATGTTAGAATTAGAAATAACATTAGCTAAAATAAATAAAATAATAAAAATATCAAAAAATATATTATCATATTGTATAAAAAAAATAATAAAAAAAAATTATAATGATTTAGAATTTTTATTTAAATATACAAAAATAAAAAAAGATAAATATTTAATAAATATAATAGAAAAAAAATTTATACAAATAAAATATAAAGAAATATTTAAAATAATAAAAAAAAAAGAAAAAAAATTTAAAGAAAAAATTATTTGAGGAATAGATATTCCAACAGAAATAGAAACATATTTAACAAAAAAATATTTTAAATCACCAATAATAATAACAAATTTTCCTAAAGAAATAAAACCTTTCTATATGAAAAAAAATAAAAATAATAAAACAGTTTCATCTATGGATATAATATTACCCAATGTAGGAGAAATAATAGGAGGTTCAGAAAGAGAAGAAAATATAAAATTATTAAATATTAATATGAATGAAAAAAAAATTAATAAAAAAAAATATTGATGATATAGAGATTTAAGAAAATATGGAACTATTCCTCATTCAGGTTTTGGTTTAGGAATAGAAAGATTATTAATGTATATAACTAATATGAAAAATATAAAAGATGTTATACCTTTTCCTAGATATCCTAGATATATAAATTTTTAAAACAAATTATTAAATAGTTTGTGAATATTAAATTAAATTTATATAATAAATATATATATATATATATATGTATATATTTATATATATTAATAATATAAGGAATTTAAAAAATGAATATAATTAAAAAAAATTTATTAATATTAATTATAATATCATTATTAATTATACAAAAATCTAAATCTATTACAATATTAAAAAATAAAAATATTTTATTAAATTTTAATAGTTTATTATCAACTAAATATTCTAATAAAAATAATAAAAATAAAACAAAATCTTTATCTTTTATAATAAATGGAAAAAAAAAAATAAATAATAATACAATCATATATGGAAAAATAAAAACAACATTAAAAACAAATAAGATAAAAAAAAGTAAAATTGATAATATAAAAACTAATTTATTTTATATAGGTATTAAAAATAATTGTTTAGGAGAAATAAATTATGGAAAAAACTATGAAAATATAAATAATATATTATCATATACAAATATATTTCCATATAATTTAAATAATAATAATATAATTGAAATAAATAATAATTTAATAACATATAAAAAAAAAATAAATTTTAAAAAAAATTTACCAATATTTAAAAATATAAAATTTATATTTCAATATAAAAAAAATAATAATTTAAATAATCCAATAAATAATATTATAAAATTTTCAGAAAATGGATGAGGAGCAACTTATAGTTTAAAAACTAAATATGGAATAGAACTATCAACTTCATATTCTTTAAAAAAATATGATATAAAAAAAAATATTAAATTTAAAAAAAATATTTTACAAAATAATAATTATATAAAAAAAAATATATGATCAACTGGAATTAAATATAATTTAAATAAATTATATTTAGGAGCAACATACATTCAGGGAAATAATTTAATAAATAATTTAATAATAAATAAAAATAATAATAAAAAAGATTATTATTTTAATACAATAATTAAATATAATTTTAAATCTGGATTTACTCCAATTTTAGGATATACACAAATAAAAACACATAATATAAATAAAAACAAAAATTTAATAAATATAGAAAAATATTTTAATATTTCTACTATATATAAATTTAATAAATCATTAATTGGTTATATAAATTATAAAATTAATCAATTAAATAATAATGATTATTATAATAATAATATTATGTCATTAGGATTTATTTTTAAATTTTAATTTACATTTTAAAATGTAAATATTAAAGAACACATCCGAGAGGATTCGAACCCCTGACAACTCGGTTCGTAGCCGAGTACTCTATCCACTGAGTTACGGATGTAACGATGAGAGAGGGATTCGAACCCTCGATACTTTTAAGTATGCTCCCTTAGCAGGGGAGTACCTTCAACCACTCGGTCATCTCATCAAAATAATAATAAAAATAAAAAATTATTTTAATATTTTATTATTATTATTTTTAAGAATTTTTATATATATTTCTTTCCTATAAATAGGAATATCTTTAGGAGCTTCTATACCTATACGAATTTGATTACCTTTAATACTTAATATTGTTACTATTATATCATTTTTAATTATTAATGTTTCACCAATTTTTCGAGTTAAAATAAGCATTTATAAATCCCTATTTATTTAATAATAATATTTTATTAAAATTTAATAATTTATATATTATAAAATTAATTATTTTATATAAATTAAAATTATCTTCCAAATAAAAAATATTAAAAAATTCTATATTAAAATCATTTTTTTCTATACACTTATATTTTTTAATATTTATAAAATTATTATTTGATATATTAAAATTATTTAATAAATTTTTATTTAAAACAAAAATTAATTTATCAATATTATTTAATTTCAATATAAATATTATTAAAGATAAATTAAATTTATTTTTTACTTTATTTATTATATTAAATAATATATTTTCATTTAAAAAATCATTATAAATAAATCTCTTAATTAAAATATTTAAATTATTATATTTTATAATATCCTTTAATAAAATTTGAGATAAAATATTTTTAATTAATATATTATATATTAATTTATTTCTCTTTTTATTTTTTATTTCATTATTTTTTATAAAAAATATTTTATTACATATTTTTTTTTTATTAATTGATAATATATTACAAACATTTTTTAAAGAAAATAAATTTTTATTTATATATTTTAATGCATACAAATTAGTACATGCTTTTATACGTTTAATATTACTAGAAATATTATATTTCTCTTTAATTATAAATAAATTTATTTTACAAGTATTTTTAACGTGAGTACCACAACAATAATCTTTTATAAGATTACCAAAATTAACAATACGAATATAATTATTTTTATTTAAAAAAATAAATTTTTTATTAAAATTATCTTTTTTAATTAATTTTTCAAAAAAATATAATTTTTTTCATATTATTTTATTAACTTGTCTATTTATTTTATATATTTTAAAATTATCTAAATCAAAATTACAATAAAAATCTAAAGAAAAATAATTATTCTTAATTAAAGAACCATATTGATTAATATCTCTAGAAAAATTTTTTTTTAAAATATATAATAATATATGACATGCAGAATGATTACAAGAAATATTAAATCTATAATTAAAATCATATTTTACTTTAACAATATCATTAATACTAATATATCCATATAATAATTTACCAATATGATATATATATTTTCCAATAAATTTAGTATTATAAACAAAAAATTTAAAATTATTATTATATATAATACCTCTATCACCAATTTGACCACCACATTCAGGATATAAAACAGTATAAGATAATATAACAATTATTTCAACATCATAATTATCAAAAAAATTAATTATATTATTATTTTTTAATATAAAAACTACTTTACTATAACAATAATTTATATCATATCCAATAAATTTAGTTTTTTTTATATTATTTAAATTTAAAAATATTTTTTTTTTATTAAAAATACTAAAACTTTTAGATTTTTGTCTTTGTAAATTTAAAAAATAATTAAATTTTTTAATATCAGCAATAAAATTATTATATTTACAAATATCAATTATTATATCTAAAGGTAATCCATAAGTATCATATAATAAAAATATAATTTTACCATCTAAAATATTATTTTTATTATTTATTTTTTTTAAATAAAAATTTAATAAATTTAAACTATTAAATAAATTAGAAAAATATTTCCTTTCTTCTTTTATAACAATTTTTTTAATTTTTATAAAAATATTTTTATTTTTAAAAAAATAAAAACTAAAAAATCAATCTTTTAAATTATATAATAATTTATTTAAAATAAAATCTTTATTTTTAATTAATAAATAAATATAAGTTAAAGTTCTTCTAATTATTTTACGTAATATATAACCTCTATATTCATTAGAAGGTAATATACCATCTATTATTAAAAAAATAATAGATCTTAAATGATCAGAAATTAAATTAAAAATAAATATATTATTTTCTTTAATTTTAATATTTAAAAATTTAGATATTACTTTTTTTAATTTTAAAAATATATCGATATTAAAATTAGAATTAACATTTTGTAAAACTGAACATATTCTTTCTAAACCCATACCTGTATCTACAGATTTATATGGTAAATTAATAATATTATTATTATCAATAATATTATATTCTATAAAAACTAAATTTCAAATTTCTAAATATTTATTAGTATCTTTATATAATAAAAAATCACTAATATCATTAATACAATTTATATTATAATATATTTCTGTACTATAACCACAAGGACCAAAATCTGACATTTTTCAAAAATTATCAGATTTACTATTTATATAATTATATTTATTACCAACTAAAAAAATATTATTTTTATTAATATTTAAAATATTTAATCATATATTATAAGTTTCAAAATCATTAATATTTACAGTAATAATTAATTTGTTTTTATTTAAATTAAATCATTTATTAGAAGTTAAAAGTTCTCAAGCATATAAAATTGATTCTTTTTTAAAATAAGAATTAAAACTAAAATTTCCCATCATTTCAAAAAAAGTATTATGTCTAAATGTATATCCTATATTTTTTAAATCATTATGTTTACCACCAACTCTTAAACAACGTTGTATAGTAACAATTTCTTTAGATAAACTTTTATTTAAACCTAAAAAAATATCTTTAAATTGATTCATACCAGCATTTGTAAATAATAAACTATCATCTTTAGGTACTAAAGAACTACTTTTAATTAATAAATGATTTTTAGATTTAAAGAAATCTATAAATATATTACGTACTTTATTAAAACTATTATACATAATTTAACTTATATAAAAAAATAAAATTATAATTAAATATTTTAAACATATAATAAATATATTATACTTCATAATATTAAAAATATTATATAATAAAAATAAATTATTAATATATAAAATATAATATAAATATGAATAAAAAAAATGAATTAATAGACTCTACCATAAAATATATAGAAAATAAATTTGGTAAAGGTTCTATAATGAAATTAAATAATGATAAAATATATAAAAATATTGAAATAATTTCAACAGGTTCAATATCTTTAGATATTGCATTAGGAATAGGAGGATTACCTTTAGGAAGAATAGTAGAAATATATGGTCCGGAATCTTCAGGAAAAACTACATTAACATTAGAAATAATTGCTTCAGCACAAAAAAAAAATAAAAAATGTATATTTATAGATGCAGAACATGCTTTAGATCCAAAATATGCAAAAAAAATAGGTATTAATATTAAAGAATTATTATTTTCACAACCAGATTATGGAGAACAAGCATTAGAAATTTGTAATTTATTAGCTAAAAGAAAAAGTATAGATTTAATAATAGTAGATTCAGTAGCAGCATTAACACCTAAAGCAGAAATAGAAGGAAATATGGGAGACTCACATATAGGATTATGTGCACGAATGATGAGTCAAGCAATGAGAAAATTAGCAAAAAATATATATAAATCAAAAATATTATTAATATTTATTAATCAAATAAGAACTAAAATAGGAATAATATTTGGAAATCCAGAAACTACTACTGGGGGTAATGCTTTAAAATTTTATTCATCAATTAGAATTGATATAAGAAAAATAGGTATAGTAAAAAAAAATGAAAATATAATAGGAAATAAAGTAAAAGTTAAAATAGTAAAAAATAAATTATCTGCTCCCTTTAAAGAAACTAAATTTCAAATATTATATGATAAAGGAATTAACATATATAGAGATATATTAAATGTAGGAGTAAATACTAAAATAATAGAAAAAAAATCAACATGATACTATTATAATAATAATAAATTAGGACAAGGAAAAATAAATTCATCTGAATTCATAAAAAAAAATAAAAATATATACAAAAAAATATTAAAAGATATAAAAAAAATAAAAAATATATAAATAAATATATATGTAATATATATACATATATAATATATATATATATATAAAATATATTTTTTAATTATTTAATAATTAATTTACACAATATATTATTAATAATATTAATAAATTTAGTAGGATTATCTAATGAATTTGTTTCTATTAATAAAGCTTGATAAAATAAATAATTTATTCATTTCTTAAAAAAATCTTCATTTGTAATATTAATAATATATTTTATTAATATATGATTAGGATTAATTTCAAATAAATATTTTATTTTAGGAACAGACTTTCCAATAGAAGATAATAATTTAGACATTTGAGTACTAATTTCATTAGTAGATGTAGTAACAACAACAGGAAAATTATCTAATTTATCAGTTATAATAACATCTTTAATATCATATTTAGATAAAATATTTTTTACTCTTAATAAAAAATTATCTAAATTAATATTATTATTATTATTAACATTTATTATTTTAGATTTATCTAAATTAATTATATTAGACTCAATATCATTTTTATTTATAGAACAAAATTTAATTCCTTTAAAATCATTTAAATAAGACATCATTCATTCATCTATTCTATCAAACATTAATAGAACTTCTATATTTTTTTTACGATAAATTTCTAAATGAGGGCTATTAAAAGCAGAAAAATAATTATCAGAAATAATATAGAAAATTTTATCTTGTCCAGGTAACATACGATTTAAATAATTTTCCAAAGAAACATATTTATTTTTAGAAGAATAATAAGTTGAACAAAATCTTAATAATAAAGATATTTTATAACGATTTAATTCATCTTCAGCTAAACCTTCTTTAAAAATATTACCAAATTCTTTTCAAAAAATAAAATACTTATCTTTATTCAAAGATAATTCATTTAATATATTTAAAACTTTATTAGTTATAGAAATACGTAAAATATTAACAAAATTATTATCTTGTAAAACTTCACGAGAAACATTTAAAGATAAATTGTTAGTATCTATAATTCCTTGAATAAATCTTAAATAAAAAGGTACTATTTTAGTAATACCTTCAATAACAAAAATTCTATTTACATATAATTTAATACCATTTTTATATTCATCTCTATTTCATATATTTCAAGGAGAAATACTAGGAATATATATTAAACTAATATAATTATATTTACCTTCAACTTTATTATGTGATCAAATTAAAGGATTTCCTAAATTTTTAGTTAAAGAATTATAAAAATTAACATATTCTGTCTTAGAAATATCTTTTTTATTTTTAATTCATAATGCATTAGATTCATTTATTTGTTTAAATATATATTTATTTTCTTTTTTATCAAAATATTGAAGTTTTATAGGTACATTAATATAATTAGAATATTTTATAACTATTTCTTTTATATTAGAACTATTTAAAAATTCTTTACAAGAATCTTTAATATTTAATATAACATCAGTACCAATATCTTTTTTTACTTTATCAATAATAGTATATTTACCTTGACCATCAGATTTCCATAAATAACCCTTTTTATCAATAATAGATTTAGTATAAACTAAAACTTTATTAGAAACCATAAATGAAGAATAAAAACCTACACCAAATTGTCCTATCATATTAGAATTTTCATATTTTTTATTTAAATTAATATATTTATTTAAAAATTCTTTAGTACCTGATTTTGCTATTCTTCCTAAATTATTAATTAATTCCTTTTTAGTCATACCAATACCATTATCACTAATTATTAAATTATTATTATCTACATAAATTTTTATAAAATAATTTTCATTAATATTATTTATTTCATAATTTTTATTTTTTATATTATAAAATTTTATTTTATCTATAGCATCAGAAGAATTTGAAATTAATTCTCTTAAAAAAATTTCTTTATTAGAATATAAAGAATTTATCATTATATTTAATAATTCTTTAATTTCTGATTTAAAATTATAAATTTCTTTTTTCATTTAAAATCCTTAATTATTTTTATTAAAAAAATAAACTATTTAAATATTTAATTTAAAAAAAAATATATTTTTTATATAATTAATATTATTAATAATTATAAAATATATTTTTATATATAAAAGCTCTAATAACATAAAATTCAAAAATTATTCTTTTATTATTAATAATAAATATATTTTTTTTACATAATAAAAATAATTTATAATAAAAAATAATATCTTTTAAACTTAATAAATTTTTAAAGTTAATTAAAAAATTTATTTTTATAAAATTTTTATTTAAATAATATTTATATTTAGGATATAAAAATAATAATAATATATTATGAATATTTTCAATTAAAATTAATAGAAAATTATCATAATTTATATCTAAATTATTTAATTTATTTAATAAATAAAATATTTTATTACTTTTTATAAATAGATATTTCATAAATAATAATACTAATCTATAATCTACTATATCTAATAATAAATATATTTTTTTTAAAGAAATTTTATTATATAAATTTAACATTAATAACTGATCTAATATATTTAAAGCATCTCTCATACTTCCTTTACAATATAAAGATATTATTTTTATAATATTATTATTTAATTTTATCTCTTCCTTATATAAAATATAATTAATTCTTTCTATAATATTTTCTATATTTAAAGATTTTAAATAAAAAGAAACACATCTTGATAATATAGTATCAGGAATTTTATTAATTTCAGTAGTAGCTAAAATAAACTTTACATGTTTAGGAGGTTCTTCTAATATTTTTAATAAAAAATTAAAACTATAACGAGATAACATATGAATTTCATCAATTATATATATTTTATAACGCATAGAAATTGGTAAATAATTAATATTATCAAAAATTTCTTTAATATCTTCTATTTTAGTACGAGAAGCAGCATCTATTTCAATTACATCAGAAGATTTACTTAAATCAATATTTATACAATTAGAACATTTTCCACAAAAATTATCTGTAATACCTTTAATACAATTTAAACTTTTAGAAAATATCCTAGCTAAACTTGTTTTTCCTATTCCATGAGAACCATAAAATAAATAACAATTATGTATTTTATTAGATTTTAAACTATTAATTAAAATTTCAATTATATTTTTATGACCAATAAAATCTTTAAAAAACTTTGGTCTTCATTTTAAAGATAAATTAACTTTTGAAAACATATTATTAATATATTTTAAAAAAAATTTTTAAATAATCATATATATTAAATATTAACAATAAATAAATTATAATAATTAACATATTATATAAAATATTATTAAATATAAAAAAATATTAAAATTTATTTATAATTTTATAAATATAAATTTATTATTTTACATAATTTATTATATTTTATAGGTAAATTTAATAATTTTCTTATAACTTCATAATAATAATTATCTAACATACTCATAAAAATATTAAAAGACTTAATTTTATATTCTTGTCTTGGATTTTTTTGAAAATAAATACATAAACTAATACTTTCTTTTAAATTATCAATAATATATAAATATTCTGTTCAAAAAAAATCTAATGTTTTTAATGCAATATTCTTTTGTAATTTTAATAAAATTTTTTTTTCAATTTTTTTTTTACTTATATTAAAAAAATTAACTACTTTTTTTAAAATAAAATTATATATTTCCACAAAATCATTATTAACTAATCATATTTTCAATATTTTTATACCAAAATAATTATAATATTTTTTAAATAATATTTTATTATTAATATATAAAAATAAAAAATTATTTACTATATTTTTAATATATTTACATATACATTTATAAATATTTTTTAAATATAAAATTTTATTTCTCTCAAAATAAATAATTTTTCTTTGATCATTATATATATTATCATAATTTAAAAGATATTTACGAACTTCAAAATTATAATTTTCAATCTTTTTTTGAGCATTTTCAATAGATGATGATATTCATGGATGTTCTATACATTCACCATATTTAATACCTAATTTTCTCATATAATATATTACTCTATTAGAAGAAAAAATATTCATTAAAGAATCATCCATAGATATATAAAATCTAGAAGAACCAGGATCTCCTTGTCTACCAGATCTTCCTCTTAATTGATTATCTAATCTTCTAGATTCATGTCTTTCAGTACCTATTATATATAAACCACCTAAAGATATTATCAAATCATGATCTATTTTTCATTTACTTTTAATTATATTAATTTTATTAATATTTTTTTTATTAATTTTATAAATTTTTTTATTTAAATTACCACCTAAAATTATATCAGTTCCCCTACCAGCCATATTAGTAGCAATAGTAACAGCACCTAATTTACCAGCCTGAGAAATAATATCAGCTTCAAACATATGATATTTAGCATTTAAAACATTATTTTTTATACCAAATTTAAATAATAAATTAGATAAATATTCCGATTTTTCTATAGAAGTAGTACCTACTAAAATAGGTTGTCCTTTAATATGTTTACTTTTTATATCCTTTATTATAGAATATATTTTTTCTTTTTCTGTTAAATATACTAAATCATCATAATCAATACGAATCATAGGTTTATTAGTAGGAATAACAATAATATCTAAATTATAAATTAAATTAAATTCAGAAGCCTCAGTAATAGCAGTACCTGTCATACCACATATTTTTTCATAAATACGAAAATAATTTTGAAAAGTTATATAAGCAGATATTTTATTTTCATTATTAACTTTAACGTTTTCCTTAATTTCTAAAGCTTGATGTATTCCATCAGATCATCTTCTATCAGGAACCATTCTACCTGTATTTTTATCTATAATTATAACTTTATTATTATCAACTAAATAATCTATATTTTTTTTATAAATATAATAAGCTTTTAATAAACAAATTAAATAATTAATAATATTTATATTTTTAGATGTATAAAAAATTTCATTTTCACTAACTACATTATGACTCACAAATAATTTCTCTAAATTTATAAAACCATTTTCAGTTAAATAAACTTGATTATTTTTTTTATTAATTATAAAATCACCATCACTAATTCTATAATTAAAACTTTCTTTATATATAGGTTTTAAATCAAAAATAATTTTATTTATTTTTTTATAAATATTATTTACATTATTATCTGAACTAGAAATAATAAGAGGAGTTCTAGATTCATCTATTAAAATAGAATCTATTTCATCTAAAATAGCATAATATAATTTTTTTCTTTGAACTTTATCATTTTTTGAAAAAACCATATTATCACGTAAATAATCAAAACCAAATTCACTACTAGTACCATAAGTAATATCACATAAATAAGATCTTTTTTTTTCTATTAAAGACATACCAGATAAATTTAAACCAACACTTAAACCCAAAAAATTAAATAATTTAGTATTATTAGTTCAATCTCTTTTAGCTAAATAATCATTTATAGTAATTATATGAACACCTTTATTAAATAAAGAATAAAAATAAGCAGGTAAAGTAGATGTAATAGTTTTACCTTCACCAGTTTTCATTTCAATAATATAACCACTATATAATGATAATGCCCCTAATAATTGAACATCAAATAACTCAATTCCAAAAATTCTCTTAATAGCTTCATATATATTAGTAAATATATAAGGTAAAATATAATTATTATTGTAAATATTATTATTAGAACATAATATATTACGATATATATCTGTATTATTTTTTATAATAAAATCAGGATATTTAGAAAATACTTTTTTTAAACTAACTATTTTATCTATAATATCATAAAAATAATTAATTTTTTTTTTATTTTTATTACCAAAAATATATGAAAATAATTTAATAAACATAATAATTTATAAAACTTATATATAATAAGATTAAATAATAAAATTTAAATTATTATTATTATTTAATAATTTAAAATAATTTATAATATATATTATCATAAAAATATAAAAAAAATGAAAAATAAAAATTTAAAATCAATTATAAATATTATTAATAATAAAGAAAAAAAAAATAATTTAACTAATTTAATAAAAAAAAGTAAAATAATAAAAAAAATAGATAATAAAATAAAAAAAATTCTATCAACAAAAATATATAATAATTATAAAATAATAAATATAAATAAAAATAATATATATATAAAAATAAATAATTATATAGCTAAAAAATATTTAATAAAAAATAAAAAAAAAATAATAAAAAAAATAAATCATAAAAAAATAAAAAATATAAAAATAATTATAAGTTATAAATTATAAATTAATTAAATAATATATCTAAAATTAATTTTGAATAACTAATACCAGAATATTTAGCACAAATAGGTGCTAAACTAGTATTGGTCATACCAGGTATAGTATTTATTTCTAAAAATCAAATTTTTTTAAATTTATCAACTATAAAATCTATTCTTATACATCCTTTACAATCTAAAATATTCCATATTTTTTTTGAAATATTAATTATTTTATTTTTAATATCATTATTAATATTATTAGAAATATTTATATTATCAATATTATATTTACTATTAAAATCAAAGAAATTATTTTTAAAATTAATTTTTATAGGACACAAAACTCTTTTATTTAAAATAGTAATAGTATATTCATCACCATAAATATATTTTTCTAATATAAAATTATTAAAAATAAAATTATTTTTAGTAAAATATTTTTTAAAATCATAAAAATTATTTATAATACTTATTCCTATACTTGATCCATGATCATTAGGTTTTATTACAAAAGGAATATTAAGTTTTAAAAAAGATTCATTATATAATTTTAAAAGTTTATTTTTAATAATATTTTCCTTTCTTAAAAATATATCAGATATAACATTTATTTTAAAATTACTTAAAAATTTCTTAGTATTATACTTATTTATACATAAAGATGAAGTAAAAATTCCGCTTCCAGTATATGGAATTTTTAAAAAATCCAAAAAACCTTGTATAATTCCATCTTCTCCTATTTTACCATGTAACATTATAAAAACTTTATCTATTTTCTTATTTAAGAAATCATTTAAACAAAAATATTTTATATCAATAGGAAATACATTAATATTTTTTTTTAATAAACACTTAAATATATAGTATCCAGATTTCATAGAAATATCTCTTTCAGTAGAACTACCACCACAAAATATAGCAACATTATTTATAATTTTCATATTTAATATAGTTAAAAATTAATTTTACTTTATATAATTATTAATGAAATGATATAAAAACAAATTAGTTTTACCAGCTCCTTGAAACAAAACAATATCTTTATTTATAATAATATTTAATAAATATCTAAAAATTTCATAATTTCTATTAATTAAAATACAATTTTTATAATTATATAAATCATACATTAACATAAATAATTTATTACTATTTATAGAATAAATACTATTATCTTCATAAGCTGAATAAATATTTAATAATAATAAAATATCAACTTTAATTAAAACATTTACAAAATAATCTAATAAAAATTTAGTTCTACTAAATCTATGAGGTTGAAATATCATAACTATTCTTCTATTTCAAGATTTATATATAGAATTTATATTATATTCTATTTCAGTAGGATGATGACCATAATCAGATATAAATAATATATTATTATATGAATAATTTTTATATGTAAAAGAAAATTCACCTATTATTTCAGATCTTCTATTTACTCCCTTTAAACAATATAAAGACTTTTGTAAATCTAATAAATTTATTTTATAAAATTGATTTAATAAAGCTATAGAACCTACTAAATTTAAAATATTATGTTTACCAAAAATATTTATACTTAAATTATATTTTTCTTTATTATTAATATATAAATTAAAATTACTAAAATTTTTTTTTTGCTTATAATCAGAAATTAAAAAATCAGAATACTTATTAAAACCATAAGTAATTACTTTACAATTAAAACTATTATTATTTAAAATTGATAAAATATTATTATCATCTAAACAAGCTATAAAATAACCATAAAATGGAATTTTATTAATATAATTTAAAAAAGAATTTATTAAATTATTAATATTATTATTATAATTATTTAAATGATCAGAATCTATATTAGTTAATATAACTATAAAAGGTCTTAATAAAATAAATAAATTATCACTTTCATCTAATTCAATTAAAAAATATTTATTATCACTTAAATAAATATAAGAATTAATAGATTTTATATTACCTCCATTTATACAATTAATTTTTAAATTATAATTTAAAAATAAATCAAATATAAAAGAAGTAGTAGTAGTTTTTCCATGACTACCAATAACAGTAATTAAATAATTGTATTTTGTTAATTCATATAACATTTCAATTCTAGATATTACTGGAATATTATTAAATTTAGCAAACTTAATTTCATCATTTAATAAATCAATAGAAGAAGAATAAACAATCAAATTACATTTTAATATATTATTTTTAGAATGATAATTATATATTTTAACTCCTAAAGAGGATAAATATTTGGTTCTATAATTTAAACATATATCTGATCCAGTTATATTATAACCAGATAATAACATATATTCTGCTATTGATGACATTCCTACACCACCAATACCAATAAAATGTATAATAAATTTATTCTTATCTATACCTATAAATAAATCATTATTATTTTTCACTTAATTCATCTCATAATATTAATATTATATTAAAAATTATATATTTCTTTTATAAATTTTCTATTAGAATTTTTAATTCTATTAAGATATGATAAATTAGACATATTAAATAATTTTTTTCTATCTAATTTTAATATTATATCAACTAATAAAAATTCATTTAATTCATCTTCATTTATTATAATAGCAGAATTATTTTTAGATAAAAATTTTGCATTTAAATATTGATGATTATCTTTATATATAAATGGTATAAAAATAGCAGCTAAACCTATACTACTTATTTCACTTATTGTCAAAGCACCAGATCTACATATTATTAAATCAGCTCAATTATAAGCATTATACATATTATATATAAAATCAACACATTTATAATTAATATTATTTATATTATTTATTAATTCTAAATTTTTTTTATAATTTAAAAAACCAACTTGATGTAAAAATGAATATTTATTTATATCTAAAATCTTTACAATTTTAAAAATTGTATTATTAATAATATCAGAACCCTGACTACCTCCTATAATTAATATATTTATTTTACCTATACGATTAATTAATCTAATATTAGGTGGTTTTATAGATAAAATATCTTTTCTAATAGGATTACCAACAGTAATAACATTAGAATTAAAAGTATTAGGAAAAGCTTGTAAACTTTTAGTAGCAATATAATATAAAATTTTATTCGAAAAACCAACAACAGAATTTTGTTCATGTATAATACTACTAATTTTACATAATCATGCAGAAAAAATTCCACAAAAAGATATATAACCACCAAAACCTAAAACTAAATCAGGTTTTCAATATCTTATTTTTTTTATAATTATATAAATAGATTTTAGATAATAAAAAGAATTTAAAAAAAAATTAAAATTTATTAAACTTAAAAAATTAGGAATATAAACATATTCAATATCTATTTTAAATTTAGGAACTAAAATAGATTCTAATCTATCTTTACTACCTATTCATTTTACTAAACAACCATTTTTTTTTAAATATTCAGCAATTACCAAACCAGGAAATATATGACCACCAGTACCACCAGTAATAATCATTACACGATTTATATTCATATAAATATTTAAATTATAATTAATTAAGTATATTTATTAACTAATTTAATAAATTCTAAACCTCTTTGTTTATAATTATTAAATTGATCTAAACTAGAACATCCTGGAGAAAATAAAACTACATCATTAAATTTTAAATAATTAGAAATATATTTAATAACATCACATAAAAAATTAAATTTAAAAGAAATTTTAGGTAATAAATTAAATATAATATTTTTACTTTTCCCATAACAACAAATAAATAAATTTTTATATAATAATAAGCTAGGTTTTAAAAATTTTTTAAAATTAACATTTTTATTATCACCACCCATTAATAATCATATTCTACCTTTAACATAAGATAAATTACTTAAAGCCGATAATGTACTATCTATATTAGTAGATTTAGAATCATTAATTCATAAAATACCTTTTTTTTTTTTAATTATAGAAAACCTATGAGATAAACCTTTAAAATTAATTAAATTATTTAAAATAATATTTTCAGGAATATTAAAAATTTCAGAAATACAAATTACAACTAACATATTTAAGTAATTAAAAATACCTTTTAAATAAATATATTTAGTATTTAAATAATTATAATTTAATTTAGATAAATATAAATTATTATTAAATTCATTAATATAATAATCTCCTATATAATAACCAAATGTAATAACATTTTTTTCAAAAATATTTTTAAATAATGTCTTTTTTTCATTATAATTAACTATACAATATTTAGAATAACTAAAAATTTTAAATTTATAAAAAAGATAGTCATAAAAATATATATATCTATCCATATGATCATAAGTAACATTTAAAATACAAGAACAAAAAAATTTTAAAGAATATATATATTCCAATTGAAAACTAGAAATTTCTAATATATAAATATCAGAATTATTATTTAATAAATTTAATATTGGAATACCAATATTTCCTCCTAAAGAAACATTAATATTATATGATTTAAAAATATTAAATAATAATGATACTACAGTACTTTTACCATTAGTTCCAGTTATAGCAATAATAGGTTTTTTATTTATTCTACAAAATATTTCTATATCATTAATAATTTCTATTCCAATTTTTTTAGCTTTAATAATCAAAGGATGATAAGAAGATATTCCTGGACTAATAACAATTAAATCAGAATTTAATAATCAATCTTTATTAAAATATCCAAAACAATATTCTATTCCATTTGGAATTAAAATATTATTAATATTATTAGAATCCATTAATTTAGGAAATATATTTAATGAAATAAAATAATTAATACAAGATAAACCAGTTAAACCAGCACCCAAAACAACAATATTTTTATTATTATAATTAAACATAAATTTTAAAATATATAAATAAAGAAATTAAAAACGATAAAAATGATATAAATCAAAAAACAAAAACTATATTTTTTTCTTTATAATTTAATATTTCATAATGATGATGTAAAGGAGCCATTAAAAACACTCTTTTACCAAAAAAATTAAATGATAAAATCTGAATTATCACAGAAATAATTTCAATTAAAAAAACAAAACCACTTAACAATAAAAAAAATTCTTTTTTTAACAAAATAAAAATACTAGATAAAATAAAACCCAAAGATAATGAACCTACATCTCCTAAAAAAATTCTAGCAGGATAAAAATTATAATATAAAAAAGAAAATAATATACCTAAAATAATACTAATAGATATAATTAAATATTTAATAAATATTAAATAATTATAATTAATTAAAATATAATTAATAATATAAAAATATTCATTAAAACAAATAATTAATAAAAATATAAAATTTAAAATTAATGGAAAGCTAACTAAACCATCTAATCCATCAGTAAAATTAACAGAATTAGAAGTACCTACTAATATTAAATATCATAAAATAAAATAAATATAGTTTATATAAAATTTATAATTAAAAATAATAAAATAATTATTCAAATTTAAAAAACTATAATTATATAAATAATATATATATAAAAAAGAAATTAAAGATTGTAAAATATATTTATAAAATATAGATAAACCATTAGAATTTAATATAAAACATTTTATATAATCATCCAATAAGCCTATTAATGCATTTAAAATAAAAAATAAAAATAATATAAATATATCAAAATTAAAAATTTTATAAAAAAATAAAAAAAATATTAAAAAAAAACATAATAAAATTATTAATCCTCCCATAGTAGGTATATTTTTTTTTAAAATATGATTATTAGGTATAATAATTCTTAAATTTTGAAAAAATTTATATTTATTAAAAACAAATATAAAATATTTAATAAAAAAAAATGATAATATAAGAGATAAAAAAAAAGGATTTAAGAAAAATAAAAAAAATAATTTTAAAATAAAAATATAAAACATAAAATACCTATAAAAAATTAATTATTCTACTCATATTAAATATATTAGAACCTTTAATTAAAATAGTAATTTCATTATATGAAATTAATATACTTTTTATTCTAGATAATAATTTATTAAAATTATTAAAATGTTCACCTATCCTACTATATTTAGTAATATAATAACTATATTTCCCTATACTTAAAATTTTATTAATTAAGAAATTTTTTTTTATTAAAATACCAATATATTTATGATAAAAAAAAGACATATAACTTAAATCAAACATATCAGAAATAACTAATAATTTATAACCATTACATTTATGTAAAAATAATATACTAAAATACAATGATCTAGGATTACAATTATAAGAATCATCTAAAATTACTTTTTTTTTATTTAAAAATATAGGATATAATCTACCTTTAATAGGTAATAAACTTTCTAAACCTAACTTTATATCTTTTATATTTACATTTAAATATAAAGATAAAAGAATAGATAGTAAAACATTAGAAATGTTATGAATACCTAATAATTTTAAAAATACTTTTTGTTTACCATATATAGTATTCATAACAAAATAAGTACCAAATATATTAAATTTTAAATCACTTATAAATATATTACATTTATAAAAATCTAAAATATTATAAAATATTTTTTTTTTATCTAATAAATATTTTTTTCAATAATTATAATAAAAATAATTTATATTTATAATAGCAGTACCATCTTTAGATAAATATTTAAATATTTTACCTTTATCAATTATAATATTTTTAAAATTTTTAAAACCTCTTAAATGAGAAATAGAAATATTTGTAATACAAGAAATATTAGGCAAAGTAATTTTAGATAAATAATTAATATCTCCAATAGAATTACTACCTAATTCCAAAACTATATATTTATATTTAAAATATTGTAAATTTAATAAAGTAATAGGTACACCTAATTCATTATTAAAATTATAAAGATTATATAATATAAAATTAGATTGTTTTAAAATATTAACTATTATTTCTTTAGAAGAAGTTTTTCCAGTACTACCAGTGATACAAATTACTTTTGAAGAACTTTTTTTTCTTAACCAAGAAGATATTTTTCCTAGAGCTATTTTAGTATCTTTAACAATTAATAAAGGTACCTTAAATATAGATAAATAAAAATCTACAAGTAAAGCTAAAGCACCTTTTTTAATAGCATTAAAACATAAAAATTTTTTATCATAAGAACCCTCAATAACTATAAATAAAGAATCTTTTATATTAATTTTTCTTGTATCAACAGAAATATTTTTAATATATATATTTTTACCTAATAAAATTGCATCAGTAATATTTGCTATTTTTAATAAATTTAAATTTTTCATAAAGATTCATTTAAAAATTTTTTAATTAATTTTCTATCAGAATATTTAATTCTTTTATTTAAAAAAATTTGAAAGTTTTCATGTCCTTTACCAGCTACTAATATAACATCATTATAATTAGAATTTATAAAAGAAAATTTAATTGCTAAACTTCTATTTAATATTATATAAACATTATTAAAATTTTTTATACCTAATTTAATATCTTCTAAAATAGAATTTTCATTTTCAAAATATAAATCATCATTAGTTATAATTACTATATCAGAATAATTTTTAGCTATAAAACCCATTAAAGATCTTTTATTTCTATCTCTATTACCAGTACAACCAAAAATACATCATAATTTTCCTAAACAATATTTTCTACATTCCAATAAAACATTTTTTAAAGCATCAGGAGTATGAGCAAAATCAACAATAAATAAGGGTTTTTTTTTATAAAAAAAAAATTCCATACGACCTTTAGGTAAACTTAAATATTTACTTGTATTTAATAAATCATAAAAATTAAAATTTAATGATAATAAAGACACAAAACTTAACATAACATTTATAATGTTAAAATTACCTGGAAAAAAGAAATTTAATATACCATTTCCTAAATAAGATTCAAAATAAACTTTTTTTAAAAAACCAAAAAAAACAATTTTTTTTATATATAATCATCTATATTTAAAATAAATAAAATTTTTTTTATTAAAAGTAACAGGAATAACATATTTATTTGATAATTCTTTAAATCATTTAAACCCAATAGGATCATCTATATTAATAATTAAATTTTTAATATTAAATTCAAAAAATAATTTACGTTTAGCTAATTCATAATTTCTAAAATTTTTATGAAAATCTAAATGATCTAAAGTTAAATTTGTAAATATTGCACAATTAAAATATAATGCCTTTACACGATTTTGTACTAATGAATGTGATGAAATTTCAATGCAAGAAAATTTAGAACCCATATCATATTGATTTTTTAATTCATACTGAGTATCTACAGCAGAACTTGTAGTATTTAATGAATATTTTAAATTATTATATAAACCATTTCCCAAGGTACTTAATACAGAACTTTTATAACCTAATAAATGAATTCAACTAGAAAGAAAATTAATAATAGTAGTTTTTCCATTTGTACCAGTAACACCTAATAAAAACATTTTTTTACTTGGATTACCATAAAAATTACCTGCAATTTCAGATAAAAAACTATTTAAATTAAAAATAAAAAAAATAAATACATTATATTTATAACTAAATAAATAATAATTTTTATTTATATTAGAATATGTTAAAATTGCAATTGCTCCATTTAATAAAGCATTATTAATATATTTTTTACCATCTTCTTTATAACCTTTTACAGCTATAAATAGATCATATTTTTTAATTAATCTACTATCAATTCTTATATTTTTTATATAAATATTAGGAAAATTATTATTATTAAAATATTTAAATAAAATATTTTTTAAATTTTTTTTTTTCAAATAAACCTCTTAATAAAAAAAATAAAACTTAAATTTTTTCAGCAACTCTTAATATTGCACTTCTTATTCTAGGATTAGAATAAACCTCTTTCTCTGAAGGTTTAAATTTACCTAAATTTATTAATTCAGGTGGATTTAAATTATTAATTTGATCTAATGTTAAAGGAATATCATTTAACAATTTAAAATTACTATTAGATTTTTCTATAATAAATTTTTTTACTATTTTATCTTCTAAAGAATTAAAACTAATAATAACTAATCTACCTTTTTTAGATAAAAAATTACAACATTTATATAAAATATTTTTTAAATTATTTAATTCATTATTAATAAATATTCTAAAAGATTGAAAAACTCTAGCTTTACTTTTATAATCCTTATAAGATTTTATAGAATATTCAATAATTTTAGATAATTCATAAGTTGTATTTAATTTTTTTTTTTTACAATATGAAAATATATTTTTTGATATCCTTCTAGAATTATAATCTTGACCATATTTTTTAATAATGTTATAAATATCTTTTTCTTTTGCATTATTAATTCAACTTTTTAAAGTAAATCCTATATTTTGATTCATACGCATATCTAAAGGTCCATTTTTTAAAAATGAAAAACCTCTATTACTATTATCTAACTGAATATATGACAATCCTAAATCAAAAATTATACCATTAACCTTATTATACAAATCAAAATAATTAATATAATATTCTAAATTAGAAAAATTATCATTTATTAATTTTATACGATTATCATTAATTATTTTTTTTCCATTTTTAATAGAATCAGGATCACAATCAAAAGAATATAATTTACCATATTTATTTAAAAAATTTAATATTTTTAAAGAATGATATGAATTACCAAATGTACAATCTATATATATACCCTCTTTTTTAATATTTAAAAAATTATTAATACTATTTAAAAAAGCAGACTTATATTTCATATAATTATTATAAAATAAAAATTTAAAATAAATTTATATTAATATAACATATTTATTTTTATTTAAAAATATTTAATAATATAAATTATTTAATATTTAAAAAAATAAAAAAATAATTACAATTAACTAAAAATTAAAATATAATTTATACTTTATATATAAAATATTAAAAAAATATAAATATATTAAAAATATAATAATTATAATATATAAAATAATAAAAAAAAATAATTATAATATGTATATCATATAAATAAAATAAATATTTGTATAAAATATATATAATAATAAATAAATAAAATATTAATAAAAATTTTAAATAAATTTATAAAATTTTAAATAAAATAATAAATATGATAAAAAAATTTATAATATTAGGTCCAAATAAAATAGAAGGAGAAGTAAAAATATCAGGATCAAAAAATTCAGCTTTACCAATATTATATAGTTGTTTATTAATTAAAAAAGAAATAATAATAAAAAATATACCTAATTTAATAGATATTAATATAACTTTAAAATTATTTAAAAAAATAGGAGTAAAAATAAAAAAGGAAAAAGATATTATAATAATTAATGCAAAATATATAAATATTAATTATTTTCTATCAAATTTAATAAAAAAAACAAGAGCATCTATATGATTATTACCAACAATATTAATAAGATGTAAAAAAATAATAATGAATACTCCAGGAGGATGTAATTTAGGAAGTAGACCAATAAATTTACATTTATATGTACTTAAAAAAATAGGAATAAAAATAAAATATAAAAATAATATAATAAAAGCTAAAATAGATAAAAAATTAAAATCAAATATAATTATTTTAAAGAAGAAAAGTGTAGGAGCAACAATCACTAGTATATTAATATCAATTTTTATAAATGAAAAAATTATAATAAAAAATTGTTCTAAAGAACCAGAAATAATAGATACAATTAATTTTTTAAATAAATGTGGAGCAAAAATATACGGTGGAGGAACAAATATTATTATTATATATGGAATTAAAAAACTATTATCATGTAAATATAAAATATTACCTGATAGAATAGAAACAGGTACATATTTAATAGCATCAGCTATATCTAGAGGAAAAATAATTTGTTATAATACAAATCCTAATATATTAAATATTATAATACAAAAATTAAAATTATCTGGAGCTAAAATAAAAATTAAAAATGACTTTATTAAATTAGATATGAAAAATAAAAGATGTAAATCTGTTAATATAATTACTAACCCATATCCTAACTTTCCTACAGATATGCAACCTCAATTTACCTTATTAAATTGTATTTCGAAAGGAAAATCTTTAGTTAAAGAAAATATATTTAAAAAAAGATTTTCTCATATAAATGAATTAAAAAAAATGGGAGCAAAAATAAAACATTCAAATAATAAAATTATATGTTATGGAGTAAAAAAAATTTTTGGTAAAACTATAATTGCTAAAGATTTAAGATGTGCAATAACATTAATTTTAGCAGGATGTATTGCTTATGGTAAAACAACTATAAAATCTATATATCATGTATATAGAGGTTATGAAAATATAATTAAAAAATTTAAAAATTTAAAAATCAAAATAAAAAAAATAAATTAAAAAAATATTAATATTATTTAATATTAATTTTATTAAATCTTTTTCTTAAATTTTCTATTCTACCTTTAGAAAAAGAAATTTTTTGTTTACCTGTATAATAAGAATGACACTTATAACATACATCTACAAAAAAATTATTTTTTAACGTAGAAAAAATATTAATTATATTACCACATGAACAATTTACTTTCAAACAAAATATATTTGGATGTATTTTTTTTTTCATATAAAAAATTTAAATATATTTAATTAATATTATTAAAAACATCTAACATTACTTGGTAAACAAGTAATTTTAATAATTTGTTTCATAAAACCTTTTGGAAATAATTTATATAAATATAAACTATTATAATTATTATTATATTTTTTATTTAAAAAATTTAATAAATTCCTAACATTAGGAATATTATAATTTTTTATATAAAAAAATCTAAAATAAAAAATTATCCTTCAATAATATATATTTAAAACAATATTTTCTTTTAAAGCTATATTAATAGCTATACTTCTATTTCACTTTTTTAATCTCATATATAATTTTATCTAAATATTTATATATATAATAACAAAAAAAATAAAAATAAACAAATATAAAATATTTTAATAAAAAATAAATAATAATATAATTTAATAAAAAAAAAATTATAATATAAATTTACTTAAATCTTCATTTACAATCAAGTTATTTAACTTTAAATTTACATATTTAGAATCTATTAAAACTAATTTATCTTTATAATCAGTAATATTAAAAGATATATCTTCTATTAATTTTTCTAATACAGTATGTAATCTTCTAGCTCCTATGTTATCAGTATTTTCGTTAATTTTTCAAGAAATATTAGCTAAAGATTTTATACCATCATCAGTAAATTTTATATTAATACCTTCAACTTTTAATAAACTTTTATATTGAGAAGTAATAGAAATATTAGGTTCAACTAAAATTTTTTCAAAATCCTTACTAGTTAAAGGACTTAATTCTACTTTAATAGGTAATCTTCCCTGCAATTCAGGTATTAAATCAGAAGTACTACAAAACTGAAATGATCCTGAAGCTATAAATAATATATAATCAGTTTTCACAACACCATATTTTGTAGATACAGTACAACCTTCAACTAAAGGTAATAAATCTCTTTGTACTCCCTCTCTAGAAACTCCAGAATCACTAATTTCACCTCTTTTACAAATTTTATCTATTTCATCAATAAAAACAATACCTTGTTGTTCTACTAAATTAATAGCTTTACGTTTAACATCATCAAAATTAACTAATTTAGATGATTCTTCTTCAACAAGTAAATTTATAGCATCTTTGATTTTTAATTTATGTATTTTTTTTTTTTTACTACTTAAATTACGAAATATAGATTGTAATTGATTTGTCATTTCTTCCATTCCAGGAGGAGACATTATTTCTATACCTAAAGATGGAATATTAATATTAATATCAATAACTTTATCATCTAAATCACCATTACGTAATTTATTTAATATAGAATCTTTTTTAATAATATATTTTTTATCATTTTCTTTATCTAAATTTTGAATTAAAATATTTAATATACGTTGTTCAGCTAATTTTTTTGCTTTTAATATATTCATTTTTACAGTTTGATTTTTAATCATTTTTACAGCATAATCTAATAAATCTCTAATAATAGAATCAACTTCTTTACCAACATAACCTACTTCAGTAAATTTAGTAGCTTCAACTTTTATAAAAGGAGAATTACTTAATTTCGCTAAACGACGAGCTATTTCAGTTTTTCCTACACCTGTAGGACCTATCATTAAAATATTTTTAGGAGTAATTTCATTACGAAATTCTTTATTTAATTGCATTCTACGTCATCTATTCCTTAAAGCAATAGCAACAGCTTTCTTAGCATTATTTTGACCAATAATAAATTTATCTAATTCATTAACAATTTCTTTAGGAGTCATTTCATTATACATATTTAACCTTTAATAATATTAATAATATAATTTTTCTATAATAAAATTATGATTAGTATATAAACATATATCAGCTGAAATAGATAAAGATTTTTTTACTATACATTTAGCATCTAAATTAGTATTTTCTAATAGAGATCTAGCAGAAGCTAAAGCATAAGACCCTCCACTACCAATAGCAATCAAATTATTTTCAGGTTGAATAATATCTCCATTACCACTAATTATTAAAGAATATTTTATATCAACAATAGCTAATAATGCTTCTAATCTTCTTAAAGTTCTATCAGTCCTTCAATCTTTAGCTAATTCGACAGCTGATTTTATTATATGTCCTTGATAAATTTCTAACTTTTTTTCAAAATATTCAAATAATGTAAAAGCATCTGCTGTACCTCCAGCAAATCCAACAATAACTTTATTTGAATATAACTTACGAATTTTCCTTACATTACTTTTTAAAATTATATTTCCAAAAGTAGCTTGTCCATCACCACCCATAACAACCAAATTTTTTCTTCTAACACTTAATATAGTAGTCACAAAAAACCTATAATATAAATTATTAATAATAAATAAAATTTTATTTAAAAATTACTTCTTTTTCTTTCAAAAAAATTTTAATCTTTTTCATAGCATTTTTTTCTATTTGACGAATTCTTTCAGCAGATACTGAATAATATTTAGCTAATTTTTTTAAAGTTTTTTTTTTTTTATTATTTAATCATCTAGAAATAATTATATATTTACTTCTATTATCCAATAAATTCAAAGCTATTTTTAATTTTTTTAAAATATATTTTTTTCAATTATATATTTCTATATTATTAGCAAAATTAGAATTCTTATCTCCTAAAACATTCAAAAATACTTTATTTTTATTAAAAAAATTATTTTTATAAAAATCTATTTCTATATCTTTATTAAACATTCTAGATTCCATTTCTACTATATCTTTTTTAGAAACATTTAATTTACGAGAAATAAATCTTATTTCTTTATTATTAAATCAACCAATCTTCTTTTTAATTTTTCTTAAATTAAAAAATAATTTACGTTGAGATTTAGTAGTAGCAATCCTTACAATTTTTCAATTTCTTAATATATAATTATTTATTTCTGCTTTAATTCAATGAATAGCAAAAGATATTAATCTAACACCAAAAAATGGATTAAATTTTTTTATAGATTTCATTAAACCAATATTTCCCTCTTGTATTAAATCTAATTGAGATAATCCATAACTAGAATAATTTTTACTTATATATATAACAAAACGTAAATTCAATAAAACTAATTCTTTTACAGAATCTAAATCATTATAATAATAAAATCTAGTAATTAATTTATGTTCTTTTTTTAAAGATAATATAGGTAAAGAACTAACCATATATATATAATAATCTAAATTATTTATATTAAACAATTTAGAATTAACAATATTATTAAACATATTAATACATAATAATAATATAAATTTATATATATTATAAACATAAATTAAAATATATTTTAAATTTAATAAAATAATTTATACATTAATAATAACAAATATAAAATAAAATTATAATAAATAATGAAAAAAAAATATATAAAAATAATTTCAGGAAAATACAAAAATATACATATTAAAACTATAAATAATAAATTATTAAAACCAACATTAATAAATATTAGAAAAACATTATTTAGTTGATTATATAAATATATAAAAAATAAAATATGTTTAGATTGTTTTTCAGGTAGTGGAATACTAGGTATAGAATGTTTATCAAATAATGCAAAATATGTAATATTTTTAGAAAAAAATTATAAAATATTTAAAAATATAAAAAAAAATATTAATAATATAAATAATTTAAATTACAAAATAATAAATATAAATTCATTAATTTGATTAAAAAAAAAAAATAAAACTAAATTTGATTTAATATTTTTAGATCCTCCATATAAAATGATAAATTTATTAAATGAATGTATAAAAATAATAGAAAATAATAATTTAATAAAAAAAAATAGCTTGATATATATAGAAACATATAAGAAAAATAAAAATATAAAAATACCAAAAACATGAAAAATTTACAAAAAAAAAGAAAGTAATAATATCAAATTTTATTTATTTATAAAATATATAATATAAAATATTATATATATAATATATAAATATATTTTATATTATATAAAAATAATAATTAAAAAATATAAATAAATTATTATTTTAATAATAAAAAAAATCAAAAACAAATATATGAATAATAATAAAAATATAAATAATAAAATAAATATACAACCATATTCTGTTGAATCAGAACAATCAATATTAGGTGGATTAATTTTAAACAATAATAAATTAGAAAAAATAAATGAAATAATAAAAGAAAAAGATTTTTTTTATAAATCTCATCAAATAATATTCAATGAAATGAATAAATTATCTAAATTATGTAAACCAATAGATATAATTACATTATCAGAATCATTAGAAAAAAATAAAAAATTAGAAATAATAGGAGGATTTAATTATTTAGTAGAAATTTCACAAAATATAAATAATTTAACTAATATTGATTATTATGCACAAATAATTAAAGAAAAATCAACATTAAGAGAAATTATAAATATAGCCAATGAAATTATATTAACAAGTTATAATCCAAATGGCAAAGATAGTAAGGATATAATAGATATAGCAGAATCAAAAATATTAAAAATATCAGAAAAAAAAGTAAATAATAATAATCCAAAAAATATAAATTTAATATTAAAAAAAACTAAAAAAAAAATAAAAAATTTATACAAAAATCCTAGTTTTGATATAACTGGAATAGATACAGGATATATAGATTTAAATAAAAAAACTTTTGGATTACAAAAATCAGATTTAATAATTATAGCAAGTAGACCATCAATGGGTAAAACTACATTCGCTATAAATTTATGTGAAAATATATCTATATCTCAAAAAAAACCTGTTTTAATTTTTAGTTTAGAAATGTCTTCAGAACAAATAATAATAAAAATAATATCTTCTTTATCTAGAATTAAACAAAGTAAAATAAAAACAGGAAAATTAAATTACCAAGATTGAATAAAAATATCAAATACAATAGATTTACTTAAAAAAAAAAAAAATATATTTATAGATGATTCGTGTACAATAACACCTAATGAAATAAGATCAAAAACAAGAAGAATATATAGAGAAAATAAAGGATTAAGTTTAGTAATGATAGATTATTTACAATTAATGAAATCTTCATCATACTTAGAAAATAGAGCATTAGAAATAGCTGATATTTCTCGTTCACTAAAATTATTAGCAAAAGAATTAAAAATACCTATAATAGCTTTATCTCAATTAAATAGATCTTCAGAACAAAGAGTAGATAAAAGACCAGTTAATTCAGACCTTAGAGAATCTGGATCAATTGAACAAGATGCAGATTTAATAATGTTTATATATAGAGATGAATTATATAATAATTTTAAAAAAATGAAAGGAATAACAGAAATAATAATAAGTAAACAACGTAATGGTCCTACAGGAACAATAAATTTATTTTTTAACGGAAAAATATCTAGATTTGATAACTATACTACAAATGAATATGAAATATCAAATATATAAATTATATAAATAAAAATTTATATATATATTTTTTTATATATATAATATAATAATATAAATTTTAAAATAATTTTTTTAAAAAAAATAAAAATATAAAATGACTAATAAAGGTATAAATAAAGTAATTTTAATAGGTAATTTAGGACAAAAACCAGAAAAAAAATATACATCTAACGGAAATGTAGTTACTAATTTTAGTATCGCTACATCAGAATTATGAAAAGATAAAAAAACTGGAGAAAATAAAGAAAAAGTACAATGACATAAAATAATATTATTTGGTAAATTAGCAGAAATTGCTTCAAAATATTTAAATAAAGGATCTCAAGTATATATAGAAGGATCATTGCAAACAAGAAAATGAAAAGATAAAAATGGATATGAAAGATATATAACAGAAATAATAGTAAACTCAAAAGGTACAATGAAAATGTTAGGAAATAAAAATTATAAAAATAATAATAATAAAAACAAAAAAATAGATAATAATAATAAAAATAATGATAATAATAATAAAAATGAGGATTTATCTATAGATTTTGATGATTTAACATTTTAATAAATTTATATAAAAATATGAATAAATTATTTCAAAAATTATTTAAAAAATCAATAAATAAAAAAAACATTAAACATGGTTCTATAATAAAAGGTAAAATTATAAATATAGAACATAACATAGTAATAGTAGATGCAGGGCTAAAATCAGAATCATATATTCCAATAGAACAATTTAAAGATATAGATGGAAAATTAAATATAAATATAAATGATATAATAGATGTTTCAATAGATAATATAGCAGGAGAATGAGGAGAAACAATATTATCTAGAGATAAAGCAAAAAAATATGAAACATGATTAAATATAGAAAAATCATATAATAAATCTTTAAATATAAAAGGAATTATAAAAGGTAGAGTAAAAGGTGGATTAACAGTAAATATAGAAGGTATAAAAGCTTTTTTACCAGGATCACTAATAGATATAAAACCTATAAAAAATTTATCAGAAATAGAAGGAAAAGAATTAGAATTTAAAATAATAAAATTAGATAAAAAAAAAAATAATATAGTTCTTTCTAGAAAAGCAGTTATATTAAATGAAAATATTTATGAAAGAAAAAAACTACTTAAAAATATATATGAAGGAATTTGTTTATATGGAACAGTAAAAAATATAACAGATTATGGAGCATTTATAGATTTAGGTGGATTAGATGGTTTATTACATATAACTGATATAGCATGAAAAAGAGTAAAACATCCAAGTGAAATATTAAATATAGGACAAAAAATAAAATTAAAAGTAATAAAATTTGATAAAGAAAAAATAAGAGTATCATTAGGTTTAAAACAACTTAGTAAAGATCCATGAACATCTATAGATAAAAATTATCCTATAAATAGTAAAATAAAAGGAAAAATAACAAATATAACAGATTATGGATGTTTTATAGAAATAAAAGAAGGAATAGAAGGATTAGTACATATTTCTGAAATGAATTGAAAAAATAAAAATATTAATCCATTTAAAATCTTTAAAATAGGTCAAAAAACAAATGCAATTATATTAAATATAAATAAAGAAAAAAGAAGAATATCATTAGGAATAAAACAATGTAATCCTAATCCATGATTAGAATTTTCTAAAAAATATAAAATAGGTAGTAAAATAAAAGGAATAATTAAATCTATAACAGATTTTGGTATATTTGTAAAATTAAATAATATAGATGGTTTAATACATAATACAGATATTTCTTGATTTAATAATTATAAAATAAATAAATATAAAAAAGGAGATAAAATAACTACTATATTACTTCAAATAAATATAAATAAAGAAAAAATTTATTTAGGTTTAAAACAACTTAAAAAAGATCCTTTTATAAAATATATAAAAATATATAAAGATAAAAAAAATATAAAATCTAAAATAATAAATATAAATAATAATATTATATATGTAAAATTTAAAGATAAAATAGAAGGACAAATAGATATTAACGATAAAAAAAATAAAAAATATAAATATTTAATTAAAAAAAATAAAATAAATGATATTTTATATACAAAAATAATTAAAATAGATGAAAAAAAAAGAATAATATATTTAACTATAAATCCTAAGACAAAAAATAAAAAAGATAAAAAAAATAAAAATTTCTCATTTAATAGTATGGTAGAAGCTTTTAAAATAGCAAAAAATAAATAAATTATATAAAAATAATATAATTATAAATTACTTTTTTAAAAAAAAATAAATTAACTATTATTAATAATAAAATTTTCAAAATTAATATAATTATTAAATTTTTCAAAAATATATGATGATTTTATTAAATTTAAACGTAATCTATAAGAATTTTTTATATTATAAAAGATATTACAAACATGTTTAATAATATTTATAGGATTTATGTTTTTTACATACATTATATTTTTAATATATTTATATAAATAAAATAATATTTTTCTAATTTTAAAACTAATTTTCTTTTTATAATTAAAAAAATTATTTTCATAAAAAAAATTATTTTTTTTATTATATTTATTATCTATATTTAATAAAAATAATGGATTTTTATATATATATCTACCTATCATAACACCATCTACATATTTAAGATGATTATCAATATCTTTAATATTATTTATATTACCATTAATAATTATTATTAAATTTGGTAATTCTTTTTTTATTTTATAAACTATATTATAATTTAATTTAGGATAATTTAAATTAAATTTTGGAGAAAAATTATTTTTCAAAATACTTCTTGCATGAATAATAAAAATTTTACAATTAGTTTTAAAATAAATTTTATAAATAAAATCTAAAAATTCTTCATAAGAATATAAAATATTAATACGTAATTTTATAGATAAAATTACTTTTTCAGATGCATATCTTATAGCATTCAAACAATCTATAATTAGATTTATATTATTATACAAATAAAATCCTAATTTATTTTTATTACAATTTAAAGAAGGACAACCTATATTAAAATTTATTTCAGAAAAATTTAATTTTTCTGCTATTTTAGAACAAATATATAAATCTTTAGGATTATTACTTATAAATTGTATAGCAACAATATTATTCTTTATAAAATTATAAGATAACATCTTATTTTTATATCTAAATAAAAAAGAAGAAGTATGTATCATACCTGTATATAATTTTATATTATTATTTAATAAACTATAAAAATAACGACAATATTTATCTGTTAAACCTAACATAGGAGCAACAGAAAATCTATGTATATTCATAATATTTTTATTATGTCAAATATTTAATATTTTTTAAAACAATCAATATATTTTTTACCATTCATATATTTATATAATACTTTAGGTAATTTTATTAAACCACTACTAATTTGAAAATTCTCTATTATAGCTATTAAAATTCTTCCAATAGCTAAACCAGAACCATTTAATATATGTAAAAACTCTTTTTTTTTATTAATATCTTTATAACGTAAATTTATACGTCTAGATTGAAAATCCAATGTATTAGAACAAGAAGATACTTCTATATAAGAATTACTAATAGGAGATCAAACTTCCAAATCATATGTTTTAGATGAACTAAAACTTATACAACCACTACATAATAATACTTTACGATACGGTAACTTTAACATTTTTAATATTTTTTCAGCATCTAAAGTTAATTTATCTAAATAATATGATGAAAATTCAGGTTTAACTATTTGTACTAATTCAACTTTATCAAATTGATTTAATCTAATTAAACCTTTATTTTCCTTTCCATAAGATTTAGATTCATATCTAAAACAAGGAGTACAAGAAACTAATTTAATTGGTAAATCTTTATTATACAAAATTTTATTTCTAAATAAATTAACTAAAGAAACTTCAGCTGTAGGAATTAAAAATAATTTTTCTTTTTTATCTTTATTAGAAATATGAAATAAATCATTATAAAATTTAGGTAATTGACCAGTTCCATATAAACATATATCTTTCACAATATAAGGAACATAGATTTCAGAATATTTATTTATAATAACATGAGTATCTAACATAAATTGAGAAATAGCTCTATATAACATACAAATATCATTTTTAATAACACTAAAAGATGAACCACTAATAACACTAGAAATTTTAAAATCTATATTATTACTTAATAATCCAAAATTAATATGATCAATAATTTTAAAATTATATTTTTTTATACTTCCTCATTTATATATAATTTTATTAAAATTATCATCATTTCCTAATGGAACATCATCACTAATTATATTAGGTATATAAGACATCATTTTATTTAAAATATATAAAATTTTATTTTTTTTTTTTTTTTTAAAAAAAATATTATATTTTATTAATTTTAAAAAATATTTTAAATATAATAAATCATAAATTTTATTTTTATAAAAAAAAACTTTTTTAGATAAATAATTACGTTTACATTGCATAAATTCTATTTCATTTAATAATTTTTTATAAATTAAATAAATATTTAATATTTTATTAATATTAAAATTTTCATCACGAATTTTAATTTTTTTTGCAAAATAAGAAGTATTATTCAATAATAATTTAATATTTAACATAAATAATATAATTTAATAATTAATTTTAAAATATAATTAAAATAATTATATAATAAAATCTATTATATATTAATAAAATATTTAAAAATATTATATAAATGAAAAAAATTAAAAAAGTAATAATTATAGGATCAGGTCCAGCAGGATATACAGCATCTATATATATAGCTAGAGCAAATTTAAAACCAATATTAATAACAGGATTTAACGAAGGAGGACAATTAATAAAATCAAATAAAATAGAAAACTGACCTGGAGAAGAAAATGGAATTAGCGGTATAAATTTAATATTAAAAATGAAAAAACAATGTATAAAATTTAAAACAAAAATAGTTAGAGATAAAATAATAAAAATTAAAAAAAAAAAAAAATATTTTAAATTAATAGGTAAAAAAAGTATATTTTATTCATTATCTATAATAATAGCAACAGGAAGAATACCTAAAAAAATAAAAATATTAAAAAAAAAAAATATTTATAAAATAATATCAAATTGTGCTTTATGTGATGGATTTTTATATAAAAATAAAATAGTAACAATAATAGGAGGAGGAAATAGTGCAATAGAAGAATCTTTATTTTTAAATAGAATAGCAAAAAAAATAAACATTATACACAGAAAAAATAAATTAAAAGGGGAAAATTTTTTAATAAAAAAAATATATAAAAATATTAAAAAAAAAAAAATTAAATTTTATAAAAATTATAAAATAATAGATATAGATATAAAAAAAAATATTTTAAAAAAAATTTATATAAAATCAATAATAAATAAAAAAATAAAAGAAATAAAAACTCAAGGATTATTTATATCAATAGGATATAAACCAAATATAAAATTTTTTAAAAAAAAAATAAAATTAGATAAAAAAGGATATATTATATTAAATAATAAAAAATATAAATCTATGACAAATATAAACGGAATATTTGCAGCAGGTGATATAATTAGTAAACAATATAAACAAGCTATAATAGCTTCAGCATCAGGTTGTATAGCAGCAATAGATATTCAAAAATATTTAAATAACATTAAAAAATAAAATATAAAAATGATAAAAGAAAAAAATATAGAATTACAAGGAATAGTAATAGAAACATTACCTAATACTATGTTTAAAATTAAATTAGATAATGGACATAAAATAATAGCACATATATCAGGAAAAATGAGAAAAAATTATATAAAAATTTTAAAAGGAGATAAAGTTAAAGTTGAAATTAGTCATTATGATATTAATAAAGGAAGAATAATTTTTAGAAGCAATAAATAATATATATAATATAAATGCAAAAAAAAAAATACAATATTAATATTAAAACAAGAGAATTAGCATTACAAATTATATATTCATGAAATATATTTAAAAATAAAAATAATATAAAATATAAAATTAAAGAATTTAAAAAAATTAAAAAAAATATACTTAAAAATATAAATATTGAATATTTAATTAAAATTTTAAATGGAATACAGAGATATTATAATTTTATAAATAAAATAATAAATAAATATGTATATAATAATACAAAATATATAGGAATAATTGAATTATCAATATTATATTTATCAATATATGAATTAAAAATAAGTAAATTATTACCATATAAAATAATAATAAATGAAAGTATATTAATAGCAAAAAAATTTGGAGCATATAATAGTTATAAATTAATTAATAAAATATTAGATAATATAAATAAAAATATAAAAAAAAAATAATAATTAATCATTATTAACAATAAATTAAAAAAAAAACTATGTATTTCAAAAAACAAGATAAAAATATATTAAGTGAAAATAAACACATATATAATATATATTCAAAATTATTAAATAATAGAATTATATTCTTAACAGGATATATAGAAGATCAAATATCAAATACAATAATTACACAACTTTTATTTTTAGAATCACAAAACAAAAAAAAAGATATATATATGTATATAAATTCACCAGGAGGAGTTATAACATCAGGTATGTCTATATATGATACTATGAAATTCATTCAACCTAAAATAAATACTATATGTATAGGTCAAGCATGTTCAATGGCTGCTATATTATTATCTTCAGGAGAAAAAAATAAAAGATTTAGCTTACCAAATTCAAGAATAATGATTCATCAACCTTTAGGAGGCTTTAGAGGACAAGCTTCAGATATAGAAATTCAAGCAAGAGAAATAATTAAAATTAAAAATAAAATTATAAATTTACTTTCTATTAATACTGGACAAAAATATAATAAAATTAAAATAGATATTGAAAGAGATAAATTTTTATCACCAAAAAAAGCATTAAAATATGGAATAATAGATAAAATAATAACTAAACGTAAATATTTTAATAAAAAAAAAAATAAAATTTAATATGAATATAAAAGAAAAAAATAATATAGAAATATATTGTTCTATTTGTAAAAATAATATATCAAATAAAAATATATATATATGCAATTACTGTCTAAATTTAATTAAAAAGAAAAAAAATAAAAAATATAATTATTTTAATACAGATAAATATAAACCTAAAAATATAAAAAATATATTAGATAAATTTATTATTGGTCAAAATAATGTAAAAAAAATAATATCAACAACAATATATAATCACTACAAATTAATTAATAATAATAATAATAATAAAAATATTTTTAATAAATCAAATATATTATTAATAGGACCTACAGGTAGTGGAAAAACATTAATAGCAGAAGTAATAGAAAAAGAATTTAATATACCAGTATCAATAGCAGATGCTACAAGATTTACTGAAGCGGGATATGTAGGAGAAGATGTAGAAAATATAATATATAATTTATTACAAAAATGTAATTTTGATATAAAAAAAACAGAAAATAGTATAATTTTTATAGATGAAATAGATAAAATAGCAAAAAAAACACATAATATATCAATAACTAGAGATGTATCAGGTGAAGGAGTACAACAATCTCTATTAAAAATGATAGAAGGAACAATAACTTATATTCCCCCAAAAGGAGGAAGAAAACATCCTCAAGATGAATATATACCAATAAATACAAAAAATATATTATTTATATGTAGTGGAACATTTAATGGAATAAATAATATTATTAATAAAAGATTAGAAAATAATAATGAAATTGGTTTTAATGCTAATTTAAATATCAAAAAAAAAAATAATAATAAAATAGAAACTGAAGATTTAATAAAATTTGGATTAATACCAGAATTTATAGGAAGAATACCAATTATAATAAAATTAAAAAAATTAAATAAAAAATCTTTATTTAAAGTTTTAACTAAAACAAAAAATTCAATAATAAAATATTATAAATATTTATTTAAATTAGATAATATAGAATTAAAATTTACAAAAAAATCTTTAAAAGAAATAGTAAAAGAATCCATAAAGAAAAAAATAGGTGCTAGAGGATTAAAAAATATAATAGAAAAAAAATTAAAAAATATAATGTATATTTATCCATCAAAAAAAAATATAAAAAAAATAATAATTAATAAAAATACAATAAAAAATAAAGAAAAACCAAAAATTATAAAAATAAAATAAAGGAAAAATATATGCAATTAAAATGATCTCAAAAAAATAATGAGATCCCAATTTTACCATTAAGAAATATAATAGTATATCCAAATACAATTATACCTCTTTTTATAATGAGAAAAAAATCCATATTTTGTTTAAAATTATCAATGAAACAAAATAAAAAAATTATGTTAGTAACTCAAAAAAACCCATCTGATAATGATCCAAATATAAAAAATTTATATAAAATAGGAACTATATCATATATATTACAAATGCTAAAATTACCAGATGGTACAGTTAAAATTTTAATTGAAGGAATACAGAGAGCTAAAATAATAGAAATACAAGATAAAGGAAAATATCTTATAGGACTAATTAAAAAAATAAAAATTAAAAAAACAGATAAAAAAAAAGAAAATATTTTAGTTAAAACAATAATAAATAAATTTAAATATTATATAGAATTAAATAAAAAAATACCAATAGAGATATTAAATTCATTAAATAATATTAATAATATAGAAAAATTTACTAATGTTATTTCTACACATTTACCTATAAAAATAAAAAATAAACAATATATATTAGAATTATCAAATATATATAAAAGATTAGAATATATTCTATTAATGATTGAATCAGAAATACAACTTCTTAAAATAGAAAAAAAAATTAAAAATAGAATAAAAAAACAAATAGAAAAAAATCAAAAAGAATATTATTTAAATGAAAAAATAAAAGCTATACAAAAAGAACTTAATTATATAAATAAAAATTTAAATGAATATGATTTAATAAAAAGAAAAATTAATAATCTTAAAATACCTAAAGAAGTAAAAAAAAAAATAAAATTAGAATTAAAAAAATTAAAAGTAATGCCTATATTATCTGCAGAATCAACAGTAATAAGAAATTATATAGATTGAATTATACAAATTCCATGATATAAAGAAACAAAAATAAAAAAAAATCTATATGAAGCAAAAAAAATATTAGATAAAGATCATTTTGGATTAGAATATATAAAAGAAAGAATATTAGAATATCTATCTGTACAAAATAGATCTAATAAAATAAAAGGATCAATATTATGTTTTATAGGCCCACCAGGTATAGGTAAAACCTCTTTAGGAAAATCTATAGCAAAAGCTACTGGAAGAAAATATATAAGAATGTCTTTAGGAGGAATTAAAGATGAAGCTGAAATTAGAGGACATAGAAAAACTTATATAGGATCTATGCCAGGAAAAATAATACAAAAAATAATAAAATCAAAAGTAAAAAATCCATTATTTTTATTAGATGAAATTGATAAAATATCCTCAGATTTAAGAGGAGATCCCTCATCAGCATTATTAGAAGTATTAGATCCAGAACAAAATAGTTATTTTAATGATCATTATATAGAATTAGATTATGATTTATCTAAAATAATGTTTATAGCAACAGCTAATTCAATAAACAATATTTCAATTCCTTTATTAGATAGAATGGAAATAATTAAATTATATGGATATGATGAAAATGAAAAAATAAATATAGCAAAAAAATATTTAATACCTAAACAAATAAAAAATAATTTTCTAAAAAAAAATGAATTAAAAATAAATAATAATGTAATTATAAAAATAATAAGATATTATACAAAAGAACCAGGAGTAAGATCATTAGAAAGAGAAATATCTAAAATATGTAGAAAGAGTGTAAAAAAAATAACAATTAATAAAAAAATAAAAAAAATAAAAATAAATAAAAAAAATATAAAAAAATATTTAGGAATAAAAAAATTTAATTTTAAAAAAATATACAAAAAAAAAAAAATAGGAGAAGTAATAGGATTAGCATGAACTGAAAATGGAGGAGAAATATTAATAATAGAAACATTATGTGTTCCAGGAAAAGGAAAACTTATATATACAGGATCATTAGGAAAAGTAATGAAAGAATCTATAAAAATATCTTTAACAATAGTAAGATCATTATATAAAAAATTAAAAATCAAAAAAAAATTTTATCTCAATAAAGACATTCATTTACATGTTCCAGAAGGAGCTATTCCAAAAGATGGACCTAGTGCTGGAATAACTATATGTACATCAATAATATCAACTTTAACTAAAAATTATATAAAAAAAAATATCGCAATGACTGGTGAAATAACATTACATGGTAATATTCTTCCAATAGGAGGATTAAAAGAAAAAATATTAGCAGCTTTAAGATCAGGAATTAAAAATATAATAATTCCTTATGGAAATAAAAAAAATTTAGAAGAAATACCAATAAATATAAAAAAAAATATTAAAATATATTGTTTAAAAAATATTAAAGAAGTATTAAAATTATCATTGGAAAAAAAAATATTTTAATAAAACACGCTCTACAGGATTTGAACCTGTGACCTACAGCTTAGAAGGCTGTTGCTCTATCCACTGAGCTAAGAGCGTTTACTTTTTATATATTTTAAATATTATATATAATAATAAAAAAAAAATAAACATATTTTTATAAAATATAAATTAAATATATAAAATAAAAAAATTTATTAAAAATATAAATATATTTATTTAAAATTTTAAATCATATAAAATTTTGTATAAATAAAATAATAAACTATATTAATTTTTTATAAATATAATTAATTAAGTATTTATAAATATAAATATAAATAAATAATTATAAAAATAACAAAATTATTAAAAAAAATAAAATACTAATAACAAAATACTAAATAAATAATATATAATAATATTATATATATAAAATATTAATTAAAATATCAATTAGTATTTTCTTTTTTATCTTGTATACAAATATTATTTTTTAATAATCTATTTCTTATTCAATCAGCTAATTTTCATTTTTTTAATAAACGAGCTTTATTACGTAAAATAATAAATTTATTTATTTTATTTATAAAAACATTTCTTTTATTATTACTTATTTTTTTATTAAGAAAATAATCTAAATTTTTTTTATCTAATAATCCTAATAAATTCGCAAAATATTTAATTTTAACTCCTATTTTACTAGCTAAAATATAATTACCATAAGATTTTAAAATATTAATTTTATTAACCATATAAAAAAATAAACAATATATTTTCGGTATATTAAAATCATCATTCATATACATATTAAAATAATAATTAATTTTCTTAAAAAGAAATAAATTTTTATCTTTATCAGATAAACAAATATTTAAATCTAAATCTTTTAAAGAAGAATATATTTTTTTTATACATAATTTTGATTTATTTAAATACTTTAAATCAAAAACTAAATTTTTCCTATAATGAGTTGACATAAGAAAAAATTTTATAACATCAGAATTATATTTTTTTAATAAATCTTTTATAAGAAAAAAATTATTTTTAGATTTAGATAACTTACCAATATTATTTATAACCATACCAGTATGTATTCAATGTTTAACAGAATATTTTTCTTTAAATAAACATTTAGATAAAACAAATTCATTTTCATGATGAGGAAAAATTAAATCTATTCCTCCTCCATGAATATCAATATTTTTTAAATATTTATAACTAATAATTGAACATTCAATATGCCATCCTGGTCTACCTATACCTCAAGGAGAATTTCAACCAAAATTTTTAACAGAAGAATTTAAATTTAATTTTCATAAAACAAAATCATTATTATTATAATTATTAATATTATTATTTATTAATATATTATTACCATATTTTTTAATTTTTTTTATATTAAATAATACATCACCATTAAAAGAAATATAAGCATAATTATATTTAATTAATTTTTTTATAAAAAAAATTATTAATTTTATATGATTACTAACTTTAGGTTCAAAACTAGGTTTTATAAAATTTAATTTTTTAAAATCATTATTCATATTTAAAATCATTAAATTAGATAAACTTTTAATAGAAATATTATTTTTATAAGAATTAAAAATTATTTTATTATCAATATCTGTTATATTTCTAATATAATTACATTTATAATTTAAATAATTTAAATATCTAACTAAAATATCAAAAAAATAAAATGTTCTAGCATGACCAATATGACAATAATCAGATACTGTAACACCACAAACATATAAATTTATATTTTTAGTATTATTAAAAATTAAAATTTCCTTTTTATTAGTTAAAGTATTAAATATTTTTAACATATATAAATTATCAATATAAATTTTAAAAAAATAAACATTTAATTATAAGCCGGATTCTGTTTATTTATTTTTTTTAAAAAATAAATAAGACAATCATTTATCTAGATTAATAATTACTTATTAATTCAAGCAGCTTACCATAAAAAATAAAATATATGTATGGAAAATACATTGAATTATATTTTTTTTAGAAAAAAAAATATAAATATTTTATTTTTATAAATTTAGCCTTGCTCCAGATGGAGTTTACACATATATTATATTACTATAATATATAGTATGCTTTTACCATACTTTTTCACCCTTACCAAAATGGCGGTTATTTTCTGTTGCACTATTCATAAAATAAATAAATATTTTTCCAGAAATTATCTGGCATCTTTTCCTAAGGAGTCCGGACTTTCCTCTATTAAATTTTATATATAATAGCGATTGTCAATTAAAATTTTATTTTTTTTTTTTATAAGGATTATATATTTCTTTAAATCTTAAAAATATTCTAAAACCTTTAAATTTTAATTTTTTCATATAAAGATTTAATATTTTCTTTTTATAAAAATTATTTATTAAATTAATTTTATTTCCATATATAATTATTATTAAAGGATAATATTTACAAATTAAAGCATATCTTAATTTAAAAATATAATTTTTATTATTTCTAATATTCTTAATATTTTTATTAAAAATTTTTAAAATATTATTAATAATAATATTATTAATATTATTATTAAAAATATTTAAATAATTTAAATATATAGTTTTAAATAAATTATTAATAATATTTATATTATAATTTAAACAAGAAAAAAAATATATATCTATATATTTCATAAAATCATATCTTTTAATTAAAATATCTTTATATTTTAATAAAATATTATTTTTAATATTATCACATTTATTAAATAATAATAATATATATTTACCTTCTTTTAAAAAAAAATTTAACATTTTTAAATCATATCTAGATATATTTAAATTAAAATCTATTATATATAAAATAATATTAAAATTAAATTTAATTTTTAAAATAATATCATTATAATAATTTTTATTATTACATAAACCTGGAGAATCACTAATTAAATAATAAATATTTTTATTATATTTATATAATGACATAATAAAATCTTTAGTACAACCATCTGTTTTATTAGATATAAATGATCTATTATTTTTACATACTAAATTTAAAAAACTAGATTTACCAATACCATTTTTTCCTAATATTACTAATTTTATAATATTTTTATTAATTTCATAATTACTTATTTTTTTATTAAAAATAAATTTTTTTAATATATAATAATTTTTATCTAAATTAATACAAAATTTTATATTTCTTATATAAAAATTTTTTTTTTTATTTAATATTTTTTTTTTATTTAAAAATTCATTTAAAAATATAAAAATACTATTTTTATCATATATAGATATATAAAAAATATTATTTATTCTTAAACAATAAAAATTATTTAAATTTAATATAAAATTATTATATATATCTTTTTTAGTTAATAAAAGTACTATATTATTATTATATTTAATTAAATATTTTGATAAAGATTTATCCTTTTCTGTAATTATATGTGAATCAACTAAAAAAAAAATAAAATTTACTTTTTTAATTATAAATAGAAATTTTCTTTCTAAATTTAATAAAAAATTATTATATCCTTTATTTTTTTTATTTAAAAAAATAAAATTTAATATACTATTAGTATCAATAAAAATAATATTTTTATTTATAATTTTATATTTTTTATCTAAAAATCCATAATTATAATCTAAAGTAAAATATTTAAATTTATTAGTAAATGAAAAATTAGTATTAGTTAATAAATTAAATAAACTAGTTTTTCCTACATTATAATTACCAACTATAGCTATAGTTAACATAAATTATAATTTCAAAAAATTATTTACAGTTTTAATAACACAAGATATTTTTACTTTTTTCTGTTTATTATAATATAAATCTTTTATAGTTATATAATTTCCATATAATTCTTTTTTATTTATAATTATTAATATACGTATATTACTTTTTAATATATTTTTAATTACAACATTTAAATTATTATATAATTTATGATCATTATAAATTTTTAAATTATTTAAATTAGAATTTAATATTTCTTTAAATATTAAAATACCTAATAACATAGATTTATCATTATAAGAAGAAATTATATATATATCAATATTTTTATTTATATTACATTTTATGTTATTTCTTTTAAATAAAATAATTAATCTTTCTAAACCTATAGCACACCCTATAGAAGGTATAGATAAATTAGAAATATTTTTAGAAAGATTATTATATCTTCCACCAGCACAAATAGTATTATTACTTCCATAAATATATTTTGATTTTATTTTTCATTCAAAAACAAAATCATTATAATAATTTATACCTCTTACTAAATTATAATTTATTTTATATTTTATATTTAAATAATCAAGTTTATTACATATATTATAAAAATTATTTAAAGAATTTTCATTAATAAAATCTTTTAATTTAGGAATATAATTATACATATTCAAAAATTTTTTATTATTTTTATCAATTAATTTAAAATAATTAGTATTTTTTTTAATATTTAACTTATTAAAAATAATTTTACCATATTTTTCTTTTATAAAATTAATATATTTTTTTCTATCTTTTAAAGAACCAATAGTATTAATTTCTAAATATAAAAAATCATAGATATTTATTTTTTTAAAAAAATTTTCTATTATTAATAATAATTCTATATCCATACTAATACTTAAACTACCATATAATTCTAATCCAATTTGATAAAATTGTCTAAAACGACCTTTTTGTGTATTTTCACATCTAAACATAGGACCAATATATCAAAATTTATTTAAAAAATTATTTAAATATAATTTATTTTGTATATAAGCTCTTAAACAACTTATAGTACCTTCAGGTCTTAAACTTAAAATAATATTATTATTATCTTTTAAAGAATATATTTCTTTATAAAAATTTTTATAGTTTTTATTTATATATTTAGTAAACAATTTTTCTTTTTCTAAAATTGGTAATCTAATTTCTTCAAAAGAATAAAAAGAAATAATATTTCTAAAACATTTTTCTATATAATTTAAAAAATATATATCATCTAAAAAATAATCATGCATACCTTTTAAAGATTTTATTTTTAATTTACTCATAATTATTTAATTTAAAAAAAATTTAAATATTATAAAAATAAATAAATCCTAATATTATAAAAATAAATATTTTAATTATATTAAAATAATTTAAAAAAATAAATTTTTTAAATATAACAAAAAAAGAATTTTCATTAATAAAATTATTATTAATATTACTTTCAATTTTATATTTTTTTAAAAAAAAAAATATTTTTTTTTTAGGAATTTTAACTAAACGAGCATAAGAATATATATATCCATATAAAAAAACGGGGGGTATATCAAAAGATAATATATCTTTTTCTATATTTTTTATAATATCTATTTTAAGACATAATTTTTTAGATATATCTTTTCTAGATAAATTTAAAGATTTTCTAGCTCTTATCAATATTTTACCTAAAGTAGGTAATTTTAAATTATTCATTTTATTATAAATTAATATTAAATTATTAATAAATATGTAATTATTTATATTCTTTAAAAAAAACATTTTTTAAACAAATATTATTATTAAATATATAAAAAATTAATACTTAATTTTAATTATTATTATATAATAATAAAAAAAATATTAAAAGATATATATGTTTTTTTTTTAAAAAAAATAAAATGATAAATAAAAACATTTTAGCAATAGAAATTTCTACCGAATTATGTTCAGTAGCTATAAAATATAAAAAAAAAATATTTACAAAATATAAATTTATTAATAAAAAAAAACATCAATATATATTAGTATTAATTAATAAATTAACAAAAAAAAATAATATAAATATAAATAAAATAAAATATATTTATATAAATAAAGGACCAGGAAGTATAATAGGTACAAGAATAGCATTTAATATAGCAGAATTATTTAAATTAAAAAATAAAAAAATTAAAATATTAAAATCAAATTCTTTTAAAATTATATTAAATAATTTAAAAATTAAAAAAAAAATAAATAAAAATATATTTATAAGTATATATAATAGTATATATAATATTATTATATACTATAAAAATAGAATAAAAAAATATAATTCTATTAAGATTTTTAAAAAAAAAATTATATCCTTGCCAAAAAAAATAAATATTATAGTAAATAATTATCAATTTAAAAATAAAATAAAAAATTTTTATAAAAAAAAAATTTATATTATATATCCAAAAGCAAAATATATGATACTTAATTAAAAAAAAATATATTAATATTATATAATTAATTATTTATAAAACTAATTATTTTTAAATTATTAATATTAATATATATATATAAAAAATTAATAAATATTATAAATTTATAATTAACAATAATTAAATTAAATATAAATAATATATTATTAATATTTAACTAAATACTTTATTTAAAAAATTTTAAAAAATTAATTAAAAAAAATAAAATATTATAATAATTTTAATATATAAATAAAATAATAAATATTACAAATATAAATATAAATTTTAAAAATTATTATTAATATTATAATTTATATTTAAATAAATATTTAATATAATTTAATAAATTTAAATTAAATAATAAAAAAAATATAAATAAAATGAAATATAAAGACAAAATTTTCAAATTAATAAAATTAGAAAAAAAAAGACAAGAAAATAATATAAATTTAATAGCATCAGAAAATTATACAAGTTTAAATATAATGAAAGCACAAGGATCAATATTAACTAATAAATATGCTGAAGGATACTATAAAAAAAGATATTATGGAGGATGTAAATATATAGATAAAATAGAAAAAATAGCAATAAATAGAGCAAAAAAATTATTTAATGCAAATTATGTAAATGTACAACCTCATTCAGGTTCTCAAGCAAATTTTGCTGTATATAATGCTATATTAAAACCAGGAGATACTATTTTAGGTATGAAATTAAATCATGGAGGTCATTTAACACATGGTTCAAAAATAAATATATCAGGAAAAATATATAATGCAAAATTATATGGATTAAACAAAAAAGAAGAAATAAATTATAATGAAATAGAATACTTAGCTAAAAAATATAAACCTAAATTAATAATAGCAGGATTTTCTTCATTTTCTAAAATATGTAAATGAAAAATTTTTAAAGAAATATCAAAAAAATATAATAGTTTATTAATGATAGATATGTCACATATAGCTGGTTTAGTAGCAGCTAAAATATATCCTAATCCATTAAAATTTGCAGATATAGTAACAACAACTACTCATAAAACATTAGCTGGCCCAAGAGGAGCAATAATATTAGCAAAAGGAAATAATTATAAATTATATAAAAAAATAAATTCTTCATTATTTCCAGGAATACAAGGAGGACCAATGATGCATATAATAGCAGCAAAAGCTTTAATATTTAAAGAAGCATTAAATAAAAAATTTATAAATTATCAAAAAAAAATAATAAAAAATTGTAAATTAATGTGTAATATTTTTATTAAAAAAAAATTTAAAATAATTTCAAATGGAACAGAAACACATCTATTTGTAATAAATTTAAAAAATAAAAATATATCAGGATTAGAAGCTGAAAAAATATTAAACAAAATAAATATAAATGTCAATAAAAATTGTATACCTAATGATAAAAAAAATTCTTTTATTACCTCTGGAATAAGAATAGGAACTTCTGCAATTACTCGCAGAGGAATAAAAGAAAAATTAATTATAAAAATAACAAAAATAATATGTAAAATATTAGATAAAAAAATAAATAAAAAAAATATAAAAAAAAAAAAAAAAATAATATTAAATATATGTAAAAAATTTCCAATATATAACATTAAATTAAAGAATTAAAAAAATTTTTTAAGTTATTTAAAAAACTTTCTGATTTAGGATTATTTTTTTTAATATTTTTTTTTAAAGTTATACCTAAATTATATAATAATTTTTTTTGTAATTTATTTAAATTAATTGGAGTTTCAACTATTATTTTACATAATAAATCTCCATATCTATTACTTTTTAAATATTTAATTCCTTTATTTTTTATACGAAAAATTTTACCAGTTTGAGTTTCAGGAGGAATTTTAAATATTATTTTCTTATATAAAGAAGGTATTTCTATTTGACCTCCTAAAGCCGCTACAGAAAAATTTATAGGAACTTTACAATGTAAATCATTATCAAATCTTTTAAAAATAGGATGTTTTTTAACTTTTATTTTAATATATAAATCACCATATTTTGTATTGTAACCACCATAATTACCTTTTCCAATAATACGTATACTATCACCATTATTTATACCAGAAGGTATCTTAATAGAAAAATTTTTATATACTTTTTCAGTACCTGATCCTCTACAAATATAACAAACATCATTAATAATATAACAATTACCATTACAAGAAGGACATGTTTGTTGTATTGTAAAAAAACCTTGTTTAATATGTATATTACCATTTCCATTACATGTATTACATACTTTACGAGTTGTACCAGGTTTACAACCAGTTCCATTACATATACTACATTTTTGTATTAAATTAATTTTTATATTTTTAGAAACACCTTTTATTACTTCTTCTAAAGTTATATTAATTTTATATAAAACATCAGAACCTTTAGTATTACTATAAGATTTCTTATTTTTATTAGAATTAAAAATATCTCCAAAAACATCACCAAATATATCACTAAAATCACTAGTATAAGTAAAATCAGTATAATTATCTTGATTAAAAGAAGTATGACCATATTGGTCATACATAGATCTTTTTTTATTATCACTTAGTACTTCATAAGCTTTTTGTATTTCTTTAAATTTTTCTTCATAAATTTTATTACCTTTATTTCTATCAGGATGATATTTTATAGCTAAACGTTTATATGCTCTTTTAATTTCTTGATTATTTGCTTTTTTAGAAATACCTAAAATATCATAATAATCTTTATTTGACATTTTAAAAAACCTATAAAATCTAATATTTAAAATTATTTAATATTATCTTTATCATTTATTTCTTCACATTCTGCATCAACTACTTTATTATTAGTATTTATATCTTTATTATCTTTATTTTCTTTATTATTATTATTCTTATCATTATATTTATAAAGATTACTAGATAATTGTATTACTTCTTGTATAGATTTATCAATAGAATTTTTATCTTCACCTTTTGATATTTCTTCTAATTTATTTAAACTTAATTCAATAGATTTTCTTTCTTCATCAGGTATTTTATTACCTAATTCTAATATTTGTTTACGAGTAGTATGAATTAAATGATCTGCTTGATTACGAGATTGTATTAATTCTTCAAATTTACGATCAGATTCTTCATTTAATTTTGCATCTTGAACCATTTTATTTACTTCATTATCACTTAAACCAGAAGATGCCTTAATAATAATTTTTTGTTCTTTACCAGTATTTTTATCTTTAGCTGATACATGTAATATACCATCAGCATCAATATCAAAAGTAACTTCTATTTGAGGAACTCCTCTAGGAGCTGGTTGTATTCCATCTAAATTAAATTGACCTAAAGATTTATTATCTATAGATTTAGTACGTTCTCCTTGTAATACATGTACAGTAACAGCTGATTGATTATCTTCTGCAGTAGAAAATACTTGACTATGTTTAGTAGGAATAGTAGTATTTTTTTTAATTAATGTAGTCATAATTCCACCCATTGTTTCTATTCCTAATGATAAAGGAGTTACATCTAATAATAAAACATCTTTAACTTCTCCAGAAAGAACTCCACCTTGTATAGCAGCACCAATAGCTACCGCTTCATCAGGATTAATATCTTTTCTAGGAGACTTACCAAAAAATTCAGCTACTTTTTTTTGTACTAAAGGCATTCTTGTTTGACCACCAACAAGAATTACATCTTGTATTTTAGAAACATTTAAATTAGCATCTTTTAATGCTATTTTAACTGGATCTATAGATTTTATAATCAAATCTTCTACTAAAGATTCTAATTTAGCTCTAGTTAATTTCATATTTAAATGTTTAGGACCACTAACATCAGCAGTAATATAAGGTAAATTAATTTCAGTTTGTTTAGATGAAGATAATTCTATTTTAGCTTTTTCAGAAGAATCTTTTAATCTTTGCATAGCAAGAGGATCATTAGATAAATCTATATTATAATTTTTTTTAAATTCAGAAACTAAAAAATTTATTATCTTACTATCAAAATCTTCTCCTCCTAAATGAGTATCACCACTAGTAGATAAAACTTCAAAAGTTTTTTCACCATCAATATTATCTATTTCAATAATTGAAATATCAAAAGTTCCACCACCTAAATCATAAACAGCAATAATACTATTACTTTTAGATTTATCTAAACCATATGCTAAAGCAGCAGCAGTAGGTTCATTTATAATTCTTTTAACATTTAAACCAGCTATACGACCAGAATCTATAGTTGCTTGTCTTTGAGTATCATTAAAATAAGCAGGTACTGTTATAACAGCTTCTGATATTTTTTCTCCTAAATAATCTTCTGCAGTTTTTTTCATTTTTTTTAAAACTTCAGCAGAAATTTGTGGAGGAGCAACTTTTTTATTTTTTACTTGTATTCAAGCATCACCATTATTAGAAGAAACTATTTTATATGGCATTATATTTACATCACGTTGTACTTCAGAATCACTATATTTACGACCAATTAATCTTTTAATAGCAAAAAATGTATTTTCAGGATTAGTAATAGATTGACGTTTAGCAGGTTGTCCAACTAAAACTTCATTATCTTTAGTATAAGCAACAATAGAAGGAGTAGTACGATCACCTTCAGAATTTTCTATAACTTTAGCTTTATTATTTTCCATTACAGCTACACAAGAATTAGTAGTACCTAAATCAATACCAATAACTTTAGTCATATAATAATCTCCATTAAAAAAAAATTAACCTTCATATAGAAATATATGTTCATACTTTAAAATATCAACTAAAAATATAAAATATTTTATATAAAATATAAAATATATAATTTTATATATTTTTAATATATAATTATAATTTATAAATTATTTTAATAATTTTAATAAATATAAAAATACAAAATGAATAAAAAAAAAATAAATTATAAAAACATAATAAATTTACCAAAATTAAATTTTCCTATGAAAGCAAATTTAAATATAAAAGAACTTATAATATTAAAAGAATGAAAAAAAAACAATTTATATTTAAATATAAAAGATAAAAAAAAAAAAACATTTATAATCCATGATGGACCTCCATATGCAAACGGAAATATCCATATAGGACATGCTTATAATAAAATATTAAAAGATATAATATTAAAATATAAAATTTTTATGAATTTTAATATTAATTATATTCCAGGATGGGATTGTCATGGATTACCTATAGAATTAAAAATCAAAAAAAAAAAAAAAAATATAAATAAAAAAAAATATAATAATTATTTTAAAAAATTATGTTTCAAATATGTTAATTCACAAATAAAAAAACAAAAAAATAATTTCATAAGATTAGGAATACTAGGTGATTGAAATAATTATTATAAAACTATGGATTTTAAAACTATATCAAATACAATAAAAGTATTAAATAAATTAATAAAATTAAATTATATAGAAAGAAAAAAAATACCTACAAATTGATGTACAAAATGTAAATCTTCTTTAGCAGAAGCAGAAATAGAATATAAAAATAAATTATCAAAATCTGTATATATATTATTTAATATATATGATAAAAAATCTTTCTTAAAAAGAACTTATCTTAATTATAAAAAATATATAAATTATAATTTTAAATTAATTATATGAACAACTACACCATGAACATTACCTGGAAATTGTGCTATTACTATAAATCCAAAATACACATATTCATTTATAAAAAAAAAAAAAAATGTATATATATTATTAAATAATAAAATAAAAGAAATAGTAAAAAAAACAAAAATAAATTATAAAAATATATATTCATCAAAAGGAAAAATATTTAATAATCTTTATGTATATCATCCAATATCAAAAAAAAAAGTACCTATAATATTAGATTTATATATAAAAAAAAATCTTGGAACAGGAATAATTCATATTGCTTCTGAACATGGACAAGAAGATTATAAAATATCAAAAAAAAATAATATAAAAGGATTAAATGTTATAAAAAAAAATGGAAGATTTATTAAATATAAATATATAAATAATATAGAAAATACTAATATAAATAACGCAGAAAAATTAATAATCAATAAATTAAAAAAAAATAAAAAATTAATTTTAGAAGAAAATATAATACACAAATATCCATATTGTTGAAGACATAAAAAACCTATATTATTAAAATCTACATCTCAATGATTTATAAATATAAATAAAAATAATTTAAAAAAAAAATTACTAATATCAATTAAAAAAGTAAAATGAATACCCAAATGAGGATATAAAAAAATTAAAAAAATGATTGTAAATAGACCTGATTGATGTATATCAAGACAAAGAATATGAGGAACACCAATACCTATATTTATTAATAAAAAAACAAAAAAAATGCATCCAAAAACAAATTATTTAATTAAAAAAATATTAAAAAATATTAAAAAAACAGGTCCTATTTATTGAAATAATATTAATAAAAAAATATTATTAGGTAAAAAATATAAAAAATATAAGAAAGTAAAAGATGTATTAGATGTTTGATTTGATTCAGGAGCAACATGTTTTACTATAATAAATTCAAAATTTAAAAAAAATAAAATAAGTGATATATATTTAGAAGGATCAGATCAATTCAGAGGATGATTTATGTCTTCCTTAATAATAAACACAGCAATCAATAATTGTGCACCATATAAAAAAGTAATATCACATGGATTTATATTAAATAAAAATAATGAAAAAATGTCAAAATCTTTAAATAACTATATAAAACCTAAAGAAATAATAAAAACTTTTGGTTCTGATATATTAAGATTATGAGTATCTTCAACAAAATTTTATAAAGATATAAATATATCAAATGAAATTATTTTAAGAACTGTAGAATCGTATAGAAAAATTAGGAACACAATAAAATTTTTAATTTCAAATTTAGATAATAAAGATATAATTAAAAATAAAATAAAAAAAAAAAATATAATTTTAATAGATAAATGAATTATACATAAAACAAAAAAATTACAAAAAAAAATAATATATTTATATAATAAATTTAAATTTTATAAAATAACAAAAAAAATTATAAATTTTTGTAATATATATTTAAGTTCAATATATTTAAATATAATAAAAGATAGAAAATATATAATAAAGAAAAATACAAAACCTTATAATAGTTTACAAATAACTATATGAATGATTTTAGAATCATTAGTTAAATGAATATCTCCTATATTATCTTTTACTTCAGAAGAAGTATTCAAATATTTACCAAACAAAAAAAATAAATCAATATATAAAGAAACTTGATTTAATAAATTATTTTATTTAAATAAAAATAATAAAATAAATGAAAATATATGAAAAAAATTAATATATATTAAAAATAATTTTAATAAAATATTAGAAAAAAAAAAAAATAAAAAAAAAATAAAATCTTCATTAGAAATAGAATTAACATTATATTTAAAAAAAAAATTTTTTAATATAATTAAAAAAATTAAATCAGAATTAAAGTTTTTTTTTATAACATCAAAAACTAATATAAAAATATTAAAAAATAAAAAAAATAAAAAATTTTTTAAAATAAAATGCAAAAAAATTATTGGAATTAAATGTAATAGATGTTGACACTATGTAAAAAAAATATATAATGTTAAAAAATATAATATATGTATTAGATGTATAAAAAATGTATTTGGAAAAGGTGAAAAAAGAAAATTTATATAATAAAAATATGTATAAAGATATAGGACAAAATTTTTTAATTAATAAAAAAATTATAAAAAAAATTATAAATTTTATAAAACCAAAAAAAAAAGATACATTTTTAGAGATAGGTTGTGGTTTAGGAAAACTAACTAAAGAATTATATAAATATAATAAAAATATTATAGCTATAGATATAGATAATAATTTAATTAAAAAATGTAAAAAAAAAAATAATAAAATTATTTTTTTAAACATAGATATATTAAAATTTAATTTTTTAAAATATAAAAAAAAATTTAGAATAATTGGTAATATTCCATATTATATATCTCATAAAATAATTTATAAACTAATTAAAAATTATAATTTTATATATGATATACATATATTATTACAAAAAGAACTAGCAAATAATTTATTTTTAAATAAAAAAAATAAAAAATATTCTAAAACTACTATAATAATAAATTTATTATTTAAAATTAAAAAAATAATAAATATTAAAAATTATAATTTTAAACCAAAACCAAAAATTACATCAACATTAATAAAATTAATATCAAATAATAATATATATAATATAAAAAATATAAATTTATCTATACACATATTAAATAATATATTTAATAAAAAAAAAAAAAAAATATGTAATAATTTAAAAAAATTTATAAATATTAAAGAATTTAAAAAAATAAATATAAATCCTAATATTAGAATAAACAAAATTAATATAAAAGAATATTCTAAAATAATAAATTATATAATAAAAAAAAACAATTAATAAATTTTGTTAATTAATTTAAATAAATTTGATTTATATCTAGAACATTTATTTAAATGAATTACTCTTTTTATATATAATTTATCTAAATTAGATTGTAAAATACGATAAAATAATAAAGCTTTATTTTTTTTTTTTTTTAAAATATAAAATTTAATTTTTTTAATATATGTCTTAATCATAGATTTTTTACTTTTATTAATTTTATTTTTATATTTATTTATATTTTTTTTTTTTTTATAAAATTTAATAGACATAATTATCTCCAATAATTAATTAAAATTTTTTTTAAAATAATTTATTAAATTTAAAGTAGAACTATCTAAATATATCTTTTTTTTATTTAAATTATTATTTAAATATCTTTTATCTAAATATGAGTAAATAAATTTAGACAATTTTCTATTTAAATCAAATTTTCATTTATTAGAATTAGAAATATTTAATATAATATTTTGAATAATTAATTTATATTCATACAAAGTAATTAAAGCACCTATAGTATAAGGATCTATATTATTTATTAAAATAGAATTACTAGGTTTATTACCTTTAAATTTAATAAATTCATAAATATTATTATTATTTTTTTTATTAAAAATATTATTCTTAAATATTTTATTACCAAAAGCTAAAAATTGAGTTTGAGATATAAAATTAGACATTAAAAATAAATGAGAATTATTTATATTATAAGAATTACATATTTCTATAATAAAATCACAAGGAATAACACAATTTTCTTTATATAATAATTTATAAAAAGAATTTTGATAAGTTGTATTAATACCACCTAAAATTATAGAAGATATATAATATTTATTTATATAATTATTAATATAATTTATATATTTATTATTAAATTCAACTATTAATTGTTGTAAATAAATTGGTAAAAAAAATAATTTATTACTATAAACTAAAATACCTTCTATAGGATAATTAAAAAAATTATTATATCAAATACTTATTATTGATAATAATATAGGTATATTATTTTCATAATTTGAATTAAAAAAGTGAATATCCATATCATGAGCTCCATATAATAATTTTTTAAAATTTTTAAATCCCATAAAAATAGATATAGATAAACCAAAAGGTGAACAATAAGAATAATATTTTCCTAATCAATTATCTATAATAAAAATATTATTTAAATTTACTCCAAATTTTATTGTTTCATTAAAATTATTAGATACTAATATAAAATGATTATTTAAGGATATATTACTATTATAAAATTTTAAAATTCAATTTTTTGCTATATTTGCATTATATAATGTCTTTATATTTTTAAAACTTTTAGAATAAATTATAAAAAGAGTATTTTTAGGAGAAATTTTTTTTATTAATTCTGAAATTTCTAAAGAATCTATATCAGAAATAAAATAAAATTTTTGATTTTTATTAATTTTAAATTTTAATAAAGATTTTATAATCATTCTAAGTCCAAAATCTGAACTTCCCATTGATATATTAACTATATTTTTAATTTTTTTACCAGAATAACCTAATCACTCTCCATTTATTATCTTATTAGTAAAAAATTCAATTTTATTTAAATTAGCATTTATATCCTTTTTATAATCTAATATATATTTCTTATCACCTAATAATTTATTATCAAAATCTCTTAATAAAAAATTTAAAAAAGGTTTTTTTTTTATAAAATTAATATCTTTTTCTTTAAAAATAGATGTAATATAATCTTTAAAATTAATTTCATTTAATAAATTTAAAAATAAATTTATTGTTTCCAATGTAATTTTATTTTTTGAATAATCAATTAAAATTTTATTATTAAAATTTATAGAAAATTTATTAAATCTATCTTTATCTTTTTTAAATAAATCAATTATTTTAATATTTTTTAAATAATTAAAATGATTCAATATTTTTTTTCAACTTTTAGTTTTAATAGGATTTTTAAACATATTTAAATTCCTAATATATATAATATTTATAATAATTTATATATAAATTGAATAATTTATTAATTATAATTAATAAAATATAATATAAATATTTAACATTATTTATAAAAAAAAAATAATGAAAATTATATATAAAAAAAAAAATAACATTTTTATTTATAGAATAATATATATAATAATTATTTTAATAATTATTAAAATATTTTTAATTTATAATATATATAAATTACAAATAATAAACTTTAAAAAATATTATTTCTTATCTAAGAAAAATTATACTAAAATAATTAATATTATTCCAAATAGAGGAATTATTATAGATAAAAATAATATACCAATAGCTAATAATAAAAAATATTATTATATTAATATAATACCACATAAAAAAAAATATTTTAAAAATATTATACATATATTAAAAAAAATAAATATATCAAAAAAAATAATAAAAAAAATTAAAATAAAATATAAAAATAATAAAAAAACATTATATAAAATAAATAAAAATAATTTAATAAAATTTTATATAAATAAATTTTTAATTAAAAATATAAATTTAAAAAAATATATAAGAAGAAATTATCCATATAAAAATATATTAGCTCATATTATAGGATATATAGGATTAAAAAATAAAAATAAAAAAAAATTTATAGGAAAAGATGGAATAGAGAAATATTATGAAAAAAAAATAAATGGAAAATATGGATATAAAAAAAAAATATTAAATAATAAAGGTAAAATAATTTATAAATATAAAATTAAAAAACCTATATCTGGTAAAAATATAAAATTATCAATAGATATAAAATTACAAAAATTTATTTATAATTTATTAAAAAATAATAATGCATCAGCAATAGTAACAAATTGTAAAAATGGAAGAATTCTATCTTTAATTTCTATTCCAAGTTTTAATCCTAACTTATTTACAAGAAAAATATTTAATAAAGAATACAAAAAAATTTTAAATAATAAAAATTCACCTTTAATTAATAAAGTAATACAAGGAATATATCCACCAGCATCAACTATAAAACCTTATATAGGTATAGCAGCATTAGAAGAAAAAATAATAAATAAAAAATTTACTATGTTTGATCCAGGATGATGAAAATTACCTACATCTCAAAAAATATTTTATGATTGAAAAAAAACAGGACATGGTAAATTAAATATAATTAAATCTATAGAAGAATCTTCAGATATATTTTTTTATCAAATATCTTATCATTTAGGTATTAAAAAAATAATTAATTGAATAAAAAAATTTAAATTTGGAAATAAAACTAATATAGATTTACCAAATGAAAAAAAATTATTTTTACCTAGTAAAAAATGAAAAAAAAAAAAATACAATTCTCAATGATATTTAGGAGATACTATTTCTATAGGAATAGGACAAGGTTATTTAATAACAACTCCTATACAGATACATCAAGCATTATTAATTTTAATTAATAACGGATATATAATAAAACCACATATATTATTAAATAAATATAAAAATAAAAAAATAAATAATATAATAATTAAAAAAAAAAATCTCAAAATAATTAAAAAAGGTATGTATGGAGTAGCTCATAAAAAAAATGGAACAGCATTTTGAAATTTTTTAACAACAAAATATAAAATTGCAGTAAAATCAGGAACAGCTCAAGTATATTCAATTAATAATCATTATAAAAAAAAATATATAAAAAGAAAATTAAAAGATCATATATTAATGAATGCTTTTTTACCATATAAGAATCCTAAATTTGCAATAACAATAGTTTTAGAACATGGAGGTAATGGATTAAAAATAGGAAATATAATGAGAAAAATAACAGATTTTATTTATAAAAAAAATATAAAATAATTAATGAATAAAAAAAATATAAAAAAAATAGATATAATAACTATACTATGTATAATATTTATTATAACTTATAGTATATTACTATTATATAGTACTAATATTAACAATAAAAATAATACTATTATATATAAAAAAATTTTTCATATAATTATTAGTTTAATAATAATGTTATATATAATTAATCTCAATAAAAAATATTACATTAATAATGCATATATTATATATATAATATGTAATTCACTATTAATATATGTATTTATTTATGGACATATAATAAATGGAGCAAAAAGATGAATAAACATAAAAATTATTAAATTTCAACCTTCAGAAATAGCCAAATTAGCAGTACCTATATTAATTGCAAAAATATTAAATGAAAATAATTATCCAATTAAAAATATAAAAAAAATTATATTGATAATAATAATAACTTTAATTCCTAGTATTTTAATATATTTACAACCAGATTTAGGAACATCTATATTAATATTATTATATGGAATAATAGGTTTATATTTAAGTGGAATTAATAAAAAAATAATATCATTATTTATGATAATGATATTTATAAGTATACCATTCTTATGAAAATTTTTATTATATAAATATCAAAAAGATAGAATAATAACACTTTTAAATAAAAATAATGATATTTTAAATAATGGATACCAAATAAATCAATCTAAAATTGCAATAGGATCTGGAGGATTATATGGTAAAGGTATATTTTTAGGAACACAATCAAAATTTAATTTTATTCCAGAAAATAAAACTGATTTTATATTTACTTTAATAGCTGAAGAACATGGATTTATAGGAATATTAATTATATTATCAATTTATATAATATTAATAACTAGAATTTTAATAATTAGTATAAATGATAATGATATATTTAAAAAATTATTAATATCAAATTTAATAATAAATTTTTGTATACATATATTTATTAATATAGGAATGGTAATTGGAATATTTCCAATAGTAGGTATACCATTACCATTAATAAGTTATGGAGGTACATCCTTAATAACAACAATATCTATGTTTGCAATAATTATGTCTTTAAAAAAATAAATATTTAATGAAATATGAAAAAAAAAAAAATATTAATATTAATAATATATTTAATTAGTATAAATTTATATGCTAATACAATAAAAAATATAAATGTCAAATCATATATTTTAGTAGATTATAAATCTAATAAAATATTATTAGAAAAAAATTCTAACAAAAAATTATATCCAGCTAGTTTAAATAAAATTATGACTAGTTATATTTTAGCCGATTTTATAAAAAAAAAAATAATAAATAAAAATGATTTAGTTAAAATAAAAAAAAATTCATATTGAAAAAATCCGTATTTTAAAGGATCCTCATTAATGTTTTTAAAAAAAAATCAAAAAGTTAAAATATCAGATTTAAATAAAGGAATGATAATTCAATCTGGAAATGACGCATGTGTAGCTATAGCAGAATATTTATCGGGAAATGAAAAGAATTTTGTTAAATTAATGAATAAATATAAAAAAAAAATTAATTTAAAAAATACAAATTTTGTTAATTCACATGGATTAGATAATAATAAACAATATACAACAGCATATGATATGGCAAAATTAAGTATTTTATTAATAAAAAATTTTCCAAAAATATACAAAATATACAAAAAAAAAAAATTTACTTTTAATAATATTAAACAAATAAATAGAAATTTATTATTATGAAATAAAAATCTATATATAGATGGAATAAAAACAGGTCATACAGAAAAATCAAAATATAATTTAATAAGTTCATCTAAAAAAAATAATAATAGATTAATAGTAGTAATATTAGGGGCAAAATCTATAAAAGATAGAAATTATTATGCAAAAAAAATATTAAGATGAGGATTTAAAAATTTTATAACTAAAAAAATAATTAAAAAAAATAAAAAAATAATAAATAAAAAAATATGATTTGGTAAAAAAAAATTTCTACCAATATTAATAAATAAAAATATATATATAAATTATAAAAAAGAAAAAAAAATAAAAATAAAATTATTAATAAAATTTACAAATATATTAAAGGCTCCAATATTAAAAAATCAAATATTAGGAAATATATTTATTAAAATAAATAATAAAATTAAAAAAAAATATAAAATATTATCATTAAAAACAATAAAAAGAAATAATATTATAAAGATAATATTAGATAATATAAAAATAAAAATTTATAAAATAATAAATAAATCAATTAATTTTTTAAAAAATATAAAATATGAAAATATATAAAATAATTAAAGTTATAATTGCATTATCAGGAGGAGTAGATTCTTCAGTAACAATATGAATATTACAAAGACTAGGATATTATATAAAATGTGTTTTTATAAAATGTTGAGAAGAAAATAATATTATTAATAATAAATGTAACAATTTAAAAGATTATAAAGATTGTAAAAAAATATGTAAAAAATTTAATGTAAAATTATATAATGTTAATTTTTCTTATGAATATTGAAAATATGTATTTAATATATTTATAAAAAATCAAAAAAAAAATAAAACTATAAATCCTGATATATTATGTAATAAAGAAATAAAATTTAAAATATTTATAAAATTTGCTTTAAAAATTTTAAAAGGAAACTATATTTCTACAGGACATTATATAATAAAAAAAAAAAAAAAAAATGAATATTATTTAATAAAAGGTATAGATAAAAAAAAAGATCAAAGTTATTTTTTATATAATTTAACTCAAAAAAAAATAAAAAAATGTATATTTCCATTAGGAAAATATTATAAAAAAAATATAAGAAAAATTGCTATTAATTTAAAATTAATTAATGCTAAAAAAAAAGATTCAACTGGAATATGTTTTATAGGAAAAAAAAATTATTTTAATTTTATAAAAAAATATATAAAAAATAACAAAGGAAAAATAATTAATATAAATAATAAAATATTAGGAATACATAAAGGATTACATTTATATACAATAGGACAAAGAAAAAATTTAAATATTAATTTAGGTCAACATATACCTTATTATGTATATAAAAAAGATATAAAAAATAATAATTTAATAGTAGTAAAAGGAATAAAAAATATTTTATTATATTCTATAGGAGCATATATTAAAAATATACATTTTATAAATAAAAAAAATAATAATAAAAAAAAAATATTTTGTAAATCAAAAATAAGACATCAACAAAAAAAAAATATTAAATGTAAAATATATATTAATAAAAACAAAATATTATTTAATAAAAAAATATTTGGTATAACTCCTGGACAATCAATAGTTTTTTATAAAAAAAATATATGCTTAGGAGGAGCAATAATTTTAAAAAATATACCTATTATTAATAATAATATTTAAAATTAGAAAATTTTTTAAATAAAAAATTTATTTTTTTTAATAAAAAAATTCTATTAGACTTAATATTTTTATTTTTAATATTTATTTTAGTAGAATTTAAAAAATTATTTATTTTTTTTATAGATATAAAAAAATATTTAATTAATTTTTCATAATTATGATTAGTATAAAAAAAATCATTTTTTTTATATAAATATACAATATATTTATATAATAAAATTTCTTCATTTTCGATTAAAAAGTTATTATCAAATTTAATTAAATTAAAAGTATTATATTTAAATAATAAATTATTTATTCTTTTATATAAAATAATAAATTTACTAAATATTTTTTTATTTATATATTTTAATATAATATCAATACGATTTTTAATATCTAAAAAATCATAATTTTTATTTTTTTTTAAAAAAGAATATATTATATTTTTTGAAAAATTTAATTTATTTAAATAATTTATAAATCTAATATTAATAAAATTTAATATAATAAGTATATTTTTTTTTAATTTTATTTTCTTTATACCAAATAAAAATATAGAATATTTAATTATATTATACATATTAATATAAAAATTACTATTCAATATCTTTTCTATAATTAGAAAAGATAATTTTCTTAATCCATAAGGATCATTTTTTTTACTTAAAAAAATAAAATTGTATAATATAAAAATACCAACTAAATTATCTATTTTATCTAATAAAAATACTATTGAACTATATACATTAATACTATTAATATTATAGTGATCTCTTATTATTAAAGAAGTATCTATAGATTCTCCATCTAATAATGAATAATGCATACCTATTATTCCTTTTAAAGAACTATAATATTTATATAAAAAAGTAGTTAAATCACATTTTATTAATAATATAACATGGTTTAAAAAATTTATATCAATATTAAAATAATTTAAATAATATAAAACTTTTTTAGATAAAAATAAAATTCTAGTTATTTTATTTAAAAAATTACCAATTTTCCTATGAAAAATGATATTTTTTAACTTATATAAATAACTAATTAAATAAAATTTCCTATCTTTTAAAAAAAAAAATTTAGCTTCATTTAATTCAGAATTAATAATATTTTCATAACTTTTTATTATTTTATTATAACTATTAGTTTTCATATCTAATATAATAATAAAATTATTTGTTAATTTATTTTCTTTTTTAAACGAAATAATACCAAAATATTTTTTAATAATAAATATTATTAAATCTTTAGGTAAAAATAAAAATTTTTTATTAAAATTACATAAAATACCAACAGGTCATTCTACCATAGAAATAATTTTTTCTAAATAAATATTTTCATAAAAAAAAATAATATTTTTTTTAATAGATATATTTTTAATTATATTTAATATTTTTTTCTTTCTATATTTATAATCTATTATAATTTTACAAAATTTAAATAAATTAATTATATAATTATTAGAATTATTTAAAAATATATTTTTATTATTATAAATAAATTTATGTCCTAATAATATATTATTAGATTTAATACCAAAAATTTTAATATTTAAAACTTTATTATTAAACATAACAATAATATTATTTATAGGTCTAAAAAAATAATATTTACCATCTCCTCAACTCATACTTTTATTATTTTTTAATAAGTTTGAAAAAACATTCTTTAATATTACTAAAATTAATTTTTTAATATTACTTATTCTATTTTTTTTTTTAAAAAAAAAATATTTAAAATTATTTTTTTTAATATATTTTATATTTTTTATAAATAAACCTATATTTTTACATCAATTAATTAATTTATTATTATTAAAAATATTTTTTTTAGAAACTTTAATTATAGGACCTTTTATAATTTTATATTTACTTTTAAAACTTTGATTATAATTTATATTATAAATTAAACAAGAAATTCTTCTAATAGAAACAAAAACATTTATTTTACTAAATAAAAAATTATATTTTTTTAAATTATAATCAATATATTTTTTAAAATTTATACTAATATATTTTAATTTATCAATAGGTAATTCTTCAGAAACTAATTCAATTAATAATATACCTCTCATTTATATCCTTAAATAAATTATAAATTTAAATATAATTTAGCAATTTTATTAAAAATTTCTCTAATACATAAAATATTATTTTGTCTTTCTATTTTAGAAAAATAATTTTTAGCATCTAATAAATTAAAATAATAAACCATTTTAATTGCAAATTCATATGATACTTTAATTAAAGGTTTATTCAAATTTATTAATCTTAAAGATTCATTTTTATAATTATTCATACATGAAAATAAAAAATCTATATTTGAATTATTAAAAATATAATTAGACTTATCAATTTCATCATATAAAATATCAATATATTTTAATTTTCCATAAATATTAATATCTCAAATTAATTTATTTATATGATTTACATCTTGTAAATATAAAGATATTCTTTCTAACCCATAAGTAATTTCGCAAAGTATAGGAATACAATTAAATCCTCCCATTTTTTGAAAATAAGTAAATTGACTAATTTCCATACCATTTAATCAAACTTCTCAACCTGTACCATATGCTCCTAAAGTAGGATTTTCTCAATTATCTTCAATAAAACGTAATTCAGATATATTTAAATTAATATTTAAATATTTTAATGATTTTATATATAAATTTTGAATATTTAATAAAGAAGGTTTACTAATAACTTGAAATTGATAATATTGTTGTAATTTATTAAAATTATTACCATAACGACCATCATTTGGTCTTCTACATAATTGTATATAATTATAAAAAATTTTATTATTACTAAGACAACTAAAAAAAGTAATAGGATGAAAAGTAGCAGCACCTACCTCTATATCTATAGGTTGAATAATACAACTACCTAATTTAGATCAATATTTATATAACTTAAAAATTAATTTTTTAAAAGTAATCATATATTAAAAACATTAATATCAATATATTTTAATATAATTATAAAATATTATTTTTAATAATACATCATTTTTTTAAAAAAAAAATAAAAACACTTATTATATAATAATAATTTAATAAATAATTAATTATATATATATTATATAATAATATATATTATTTTAAAATAATATTAATTATTAAATATAATATACATTTAATTTAAATACTAATAAAATATATTTATATATATATATATATAAAAAATTAATTTAAAATTTTTATATATGCTAAAGGAGCATTATCACCATTTCTAAAACCACATTTTAAAATTTTAGTATAACCTCCATTAAAATTTAAAAATTTTGGACCTAAAATATATAATAATTTATTAACATTTTTTTTATTTCTAATAATAGAAAATAATATTCTTTTATTATGTAAATTATTTACTTTAGATCTAGTTATTAATTTTTCTATTAAAATTCTTAATTCTTTTGCTTTAAATAAAGTAGTTTTGATCAATTCATAATTTATTAAAGAATTTATCATATTTCTAAACATTAATCTTCTATGACTACTATTTCTATTAAATTTACGCCCTTTTTTTTTATGACGCATAAAATATTCCTTATTATTTTTTTAAATCAACAGGAGGTCAATTATCTAATTTAGTACCTAATTTTAATCCTTTAGATAATAATATATTTTTTATTTCAGATAAAGATTTTTTACCTAAATTAGGAGTTTTTAATAATTCAAATTCTGTTTTTTGTACTAAGTCTCCTATATAATATATAGATTCATTTTTTAAACAATTCGCTGATCTTACAGTTAAATCTAAATCATCAACAGATTTTAATAAAATAGAATCAAATTTTATTTTTTTTTTATTTTTTTTATTAATTATATTTTCATTTAAATTTACAAAAATACTTAATTGATTAACTAAAATATTAGCAGCTTTACGAACAGCTAATTCAGGACTTATAGTTCCATTAGTTTTAATATCTAATATTAATTTATCTAATCCATTACAATCTTTTAATCTAGTATTTTCAACATTATATGAAACACATTTTATAGGAGAAAAATATGAATCAATAAATAATTTACCAATTAATAAATCATTACTATTCTTTTTAATTTTATCTATCTTTGATAAAGAAGATACATACCCTTTACCTAATTCAACTTTCATACGAATAGAAATAGAAGAATCTGAAGATGTTAAATTACATATAACATAATTTGGATCAACTATATTAAATTTATCAATTGATTTTATATCAGATGCTAAAACAGGACCGATTCCTTTTTTATTAATAGTTAAAATAGATTCATATAAATCATTATCTAAATTTATAGATAAATTTTTTAAATTTAAAATTATTTCTGTAATATCTTCTAATAATCCTTCTTTATAATCATATTCATGTTCAATTCCATCAATTTCTAATTCAGTTATAGAATAACCTGGAATAGAAGATAATAATATACGTCTTAATACATTTCCTAAAGTATTACCAAATCCTTTTTCTAGTGGTTCTAAAATTATTAAAGAAGAATTATTAGAAATTTTATTTATTTTTATTAATTTAGGTTCTAAATTCTTCAAAACATTAATCATAATTATTCATACCTTCTTATAAATTTATATATATTTATACTATCTAGAATAAAATTCTAAAATAAGATGTTCTTCAATATCATTAAATATATATTTAATTTTAGGAATAAACTTAAACTTACCTTCCATTTTTTTAATATTTACATCTATTCAATTAATTAATTTACGCTGTTTAAATAATTCTAAAGAATATTTAATACGATCTTGATTTTTAGCTTTATCTGAAACACTTACTAAATCATTAGGTGAAACTAAAAAAGAAGGAATACTAACAATTTTTTTATTAACTAAAATTAACTTATGATTAATTAATTGACGAGATTCATAACGAGTAGACCCAAAACCCATTCTATAAACAATATTATCTAATCTTCTTTCTAAGAAAGAAAACAAAATTTCAATAGTATTTCCTTTTAAACTAACAGATTTTTTATAATAATTCAAAAATTGTTTTTCTAAAATACAATATATACGACGAACTTTTTGTTTTTCTCTTAATTGAAGAGCATAATCAGATAATCTATTTTTTTTATAACCATGTTGACCAGGTAAACGATCTATTTTACATTTTGATTCAATATTACGTAAATTAGATTTTAAAAATAAATCAATACCTTCTCTACGACTTAATTTTAATTTAGGACCTAAATATTTAGACATTTTATACTCATTTTTAAAAAAAAATTAAATTAAATTATACACGTCTTTTTTTAGGAGAACGACAACCATTATGGGGAATAGGAGTAATATCATTAATATTAGTAATATTAAAACCTGCATTATATAATGCTTTTATACTAGATTCTCTTCCAGGACCAGGACCATTAACCATAATTTCTAAATTTTTTAATCCATATAATTTAACTATTTCTGCACATTTTTCAGCCGCTATTTGAGCTGCAAAAGGAGTAGATTTTCTAGAACCTCTAAAACCAGAACCTCCAGAAGTTTTTCAACCTAATACATTACCCAATTTATCAGTAATAGTAATTATAGTATTATTAAATGAAGCATAAATATGAGCTACACCATTTAATATTTGTTTTTTTTTTTTTTTAATATTTTTATTTTTTGACATAATAATTACTTAATAAAAAGATTATTTTTTAATTTTACGTAATTTTTTACAAGTTTTAGCATTAGTTCTAGTACGCTGACCATGTACTGGTAATTTTTTTTTATGTCTTATACCTCTATAACAATTTATATCAATTAACCTTTTAATATTCAACATAATTTCTCTTCTAAGATCTCCTTCTAAAATATAATCAGAAACAACTTTTCTTATTTCTATTATTTTAGAATTATCTAAATCTTTAATTTTTATATAATAATTTATATTTAATTTATCACAAATAAATTTAGAACGAGATTTTCCTATACCATATATAGAAGTTAAAGCAAATAAAATAGATTTATTTTCCGAAATATTTATTCCACAAATTCTAATTATCATTATATATATCCCTTATCTTTAACCTTGACGTTGTTTATGTTTAGGATTATTTTTACAAATAACATATAATATACCATAACGTTTTACAATTTTACAAAAAGAACATATCTTTTTAACTGAAGCTCTTACTTTCATATATAAATTTTAACTATAATTCTTAATAATAGAAAAATAACTATTTGACATAATTAATGATTTTATTTGATATATAAATTCCATAATAACATTAATTATAATTAATAAAGATATAAAACTAAAATTAAAGTTTATATTTAACACATCATATATAAAATCAGAAATTAAGCATATTATTAATATATATAGAGATCCAAATAAAGTTAACTTTAAAATAACATTTTTTAAAAAAAAAGATGTATTTTCTCCCGGTCTAATTCCAGGTATATAAGCACCACTTTTTTTTAAATTATTAGAAATATCATTAGGATTATATACTAATAATGTATAAAAAAAACAAAAAAAAATTAAAAAAATAGAATAAATTAATAAATATAAAAAATTTTTTGGATAAAATAAATTATAAATATAAAATAAAAAATTAATTTTAGAAAAATTATTAAAAAAAAGTAAAAAAATAGAAAATATTAACATAATACTAGAAGTAAAAATAGACGGTATTATACCTGTCATATTAATTTTTAATGGTAAAAATGTATCATAAGAATAAAAAAAACATTTAATATTTTTATATCCTTTAGATGGATATAAAATTAATATTTTTCTTTTAGCCATTTCAATAAAAACTATTAAATATATAATAAATATAACTAAAAAAAAAATTAAAAATAATTTTATATAAGATAAATTATTAATATTTCAAAAAAAACTAAATAAAGAACTAGGTAAATTAGAAATTATATTAGTAAACATTATAACAGATACACCATTACCTAAAGAATTTTTTGAAATTTGTTCACTTAATCATACTAAAATAATAGTTCCAGTAATTAAACTAATAATAGAACTAATATATAAAATAAAATTATTATTATATAAAAAAAAAACATTATGATTATTAAATTTATTAATAAAAGAAAATATAATAATAGATTGTATTATAGATAATAATAAAGTTAAATATTTTATATATTTATTAATAATATATTTACCATTAATATTATTTTTCAATTTTATAAAATAAGGAAAAACTATAGTTAATAACTCTATAATAATAGAAGAGGAAATATAAGGTATTATTCCTAAAGTAAATATAGAAAAATTTAATATATTTCCACCAGAAATTATATTAAAAATATTAATAATTTTTTTATTAATATTAATATTTTCAAATATATTATTTAATATATATAAATTAATACCAGGTATAGAAATAAAACTTCCTATACGAAATATAAATATATAAAAAAATAAAAATAATAATCTATTTTTTAATTCTTTAAAATTATCTAATAAAGAATCAAATAAAATATTTTTAATATTCATATTTATACCTAATTAATTATTTTTTAATATATTACGAACACTAGAAGATAATTTAATATTATTATCTAATATTTTAATTTTTTTATTAAAAATTATATTTCCTAATATTATCTTAACAATTTTTATATTATATTTTATAATTTTTTTTTTTTTTAATAATTTTAAATCTATAATATCATTATTATTAAATATATTTAATTTATCTAAAGATAATTCCTTAAAAAAAATATTCTTTTTACTTTTAAAACCAAATTTAGGTATTCTACGATAAAACGGTGTTTGTCCTCCTTCAAAATATCTTTTTATATTATATCCAGATCTAGATTTTTGGCCTTTATGCCCTCTACCACTTGTTTTACCTAAACCAGATCCTATTCCTCTACCTAAACGTTTAGATTTTTTATTTTTTTTTCTTATACATATATTATTCAAAAACATAATTTATTTATCTCCATAAAATTAATTAAATATTTCTTTTAAAAATTTACCCCTTTTATTAGCTATAAATAAAGGAGATTGAATATTATTTAAAGCTTTAAAAGTTGTTTTTATTACATTTATAGGATTAGTAGAACCATAACATTTACATAAAACATTTTTTATTCCAGCTACTTCAAATAAAAATTTCATAGCCTTACCAGCTATTATTCCAGTACCCTCGATAGCAGGTTTAATAAAAATAGTAGTACTTTTATAATTATAATTAATAGAATATCTTAAAGTCTTTTTTTTATTTAAAAATATAGAAATAATATTTTTACGAGAATTATCTAAAGATTTTTGTATAGCTAAAGGAACTTCTTTAGATTTAGCATATCCATAACCAACTTTACCATTTTTATTACCTATAACAGTTAAAGCAGAAAAAGAAAATATTCTTCCTCCTTTTACAGTTTTAGAAATTCTATTAACAAAAACTAATTTTTCATGATATTCATTATTAACATTTATTTTTTTCATATATTTTATATAATAAATTAAAATAATAATCCATATTTTCTAGCATATTTAGCTAAACATTTTACACGACCATGATATTTATATCCAGATCTATCAAACACAACACTATTAATACCTCTTCTAATTGCTCTTTTAGCTATAATTTTACCAAGAATACAAGAAGACTTCTTATTTCCAGTATATTTATATTTAAAATATTTTTTTTCTAAAGTAGAAGCAGACAATAATACTCTAGATACATAATTATTATATTTTATAATTTGAGCATACATATGACGAGAAGTTTTATTAATTACTAAACAAATCTTATTTTGTTTTTTATAAATAAAACGTAATTTTTTACATCTAATTAAACGTTTTTTATATTTATTTAACATAATTATTTACTTATTTTTTTTTTATTTTCTTTAATTCTAATAAATTCATTAATATATCTTATTCCTTTTCCTTGTTTATAACATTCAGGAGGTCTAAAAGATCTTATTTTAGCTGCCACTTGACCAACTTTTTGTTTATCAAAACCTTTAATTATAATTTCATTATTATTTGAACATACTATATTTATATAATCAGGTATTTCATATTTAATAGTATAAGAAAAACCTAAATTTAAAAATAATATTTTTTTTTCAATATAAGCTTTATATCCAATACCAATTAATAATAATTTTTTTACAAAATTATTTTTTAAACCAATTAAAATATTATTAATTATTGAACGAATAGTACCAGCATACATTAAATATTTTTTAGAATAACAACTATGATTAATAAAAATAATTTTATTTTTTTTTATTATAGGTAATACAGAATAATGAATTATATTTTTAATAACTAAATTATTTTTAAATATAACAATTTTATTATTAATAATATTTATTTTAACATCTTTAGGAATTATAATAGGTTTTCTTGCAATTCTTGACATATATTATCTCATTTTTAAAATATATAACAAATTATTTCTCCACCTACATTTAAAAGACGAGCTTTTTTATCTGATAAAACTCCTTTAGATGTAGATACAATTACTATACCTAATCCAGATTTTAAAAAAGGTAAATTCTTACAAGATTTATATATACGTAAACTAGGACGACTTATTCTTTTAATTAATGAAATAACAGGTTTATTAAAATAATATTTTAAATAAATTGTTATTTTTTTTTTTTTAGATTCAAAAAATATAACAAATCTCTTTATATAACCTTCAGAATGAATAACATTTAAAATAGAATGTTTAAATTTAGTATAATAAATAATAATTTTTTTTTTTTTAACCATTTGAGCATTTCTTATACATGTAAACATATCTGATATAGAATCTTGCATACTCATAATATCACCATAATTTTTAAAATTATCAACTAGATTTTTTCAAACCAGGAATATCACCTCTAACAGCAAATTCACGAAATTTAATTCTACTTAAACCAAATTTACGTAAAAAACCATGAGATCTTCCAGTTAATATACATCTATTACGATGTCTACAAATACTAGAATTTCTAGGTAAAGATTGTAGTTTTACTAAAGCCTTTCATCTTTGTTTACCTGAAGATTTTTTATTAGAAATAATATTTTTTAATTTAACTTTTTTATCATAATATTTATTAATTAATTTAATTCTTTTTTTTTCACGTGCTATAATAGATTTTTTAGTCATAACAAAATTATAAATTATTAATTTTTAAAAGGAAAAGAAAAAGAACTTAATAAAAATATAGATTCTTTAATATTTTTATTTCTTATAACAATAGAAATATTCATTCCATGAATATATTTAGCTTTTTCATAATCAATTTCTGGAAATATAATATGTTCTTTAATACCAATATTTAAATTTCCATACTTATCAAAAGATTTTTTAGAAATACCTCTAAAATCTCTAATTCTAGGAATAACAATAAATATTAATTTATCTAAAAAAAACCACATTATCTTTTTTCTTAATGTAACTTTACATCCAATAGGAAAATTTTTACGTATTTTAAAACTAGATATAGATTTTTTAGATTTTATAATTACTGGTAATTGACCAGAAATTAATTTTAAATTTAATAAAACATTATTTATTTTATTTTTAGATAAATCTACTGAATTTAAACTTACACTTAAAACTATTTTAGTAATTTTAGGAACCTCCATAATAGATTTACAATTAAATTTTTTTAAAAAATTATATATAATTTTTTTTTTATATAAATTATATAAACTATTCATATTATTTTTTATCAATTAATAAATTATTATATTTTAAATAACGAACTTTCTTTTTATTTTTTAAATATTTAAAACCTACTTTAGATAAAATAACTTTATTATTTTTATCTAAAAAAAAATGACTTATATTAGAAATATCTATTCAAGATTCTTTTTTAATAATTTTACCTATAATATTATTTATAATATTAGATTTAATATTTTTATAAACTAGATTAATATTACTAATTATAACTTTATTAAATTTAATTTTTTTTATTATACCTTTCTTTCCTTTATCTTTACCTGAAATTACAATAACTTTATCATTTATACGAAATTTACAAGACATATTATATCCTTTAAATTACTTCTGGAGCAAGAGAAATAATTTTTACAAATTTTTCACACTTTAATTCTCTTGTAATAGGACCAAAAATTCTTGTTCCTAATGGTTGATTATTATCATTTAATATGATACATGAATTATTATCAAATTTTATAATAGAACCATCTTTCCTTTGAATACCATATTTTGTTCTTATAATTAAAGCTCTTAGTACATCACCTTTTTTAAATTTACTTTTAGAAATAACTTCTTTAACAACTATTTTAATTATATTACCAATATTTGCATATTTAAATTTAGTTCCTCCTAATACTTTTATACACATAACTAATTTAATACCAGTGTTATCTGATACTAATAGTAAAGATCTTTCTTGAATCATATAATTTTTCCTTATTTCATTTTATATTTTTTATATAAAACTCATGATTTTTTTTTAGATAAAGGACGAAATTCTTTTATCAATACAATATCTCCTATATTACATTTATTATATTCATCATGAACATATATTTTAGATCTCTTTTTAATATATTTTCCATAAATCTTATGTTTTATTAATTTAGTAATTAAAACTATTATAGTTTTATTCATTTTATTACTTATTACAATACCTTTTTTTATATTATTTTTTTTTTTCATTAATACATTTTTCCCTTAAAATAGTTTTAATTATTGATATATTTTTTTTACATTTACGAATTAAATGATTTTTTTTAATTTTATTTAAAAATAATTGCATACGTAAAGTAAATTTTTTTTTTAATAAAATATGTAAATTATTTTTTAACTCTTCTATACTTTTACTTCTTAAAAATTTATTGTTTGACATAATAAATTATTTTTTATAACAAAAGTTGTTTTTACAGATAATTTAGCACTAGCTAATTTAAATGCTTTTTTAGCTATATATTCATCAATTCCATCTAATTCATATAATATTTTACCAGGTTTAATAACAGCAACTCAATATTCAACATTACCTTTTCCTTTTCCCATTCTTATTTCTAAAGGTTTTTTAGTAATAGGTTTATCAGGAAACATTCTTATTCATAAAAAACCTTGTTTTTTTATAGAACGAGTAATAACTCTACGTGCTGCTTCTATTTGTTTAGAAGATATATGTCCTCTAGTAATAGCTTTTAATGCATATTTACCAAAAATAATTTCAGTATCATTAGATCATCCTTTATTACGACCTTTTTGTACTTTTTTATATTTAGTTCTTTTAGGATATAACATTTAATTATTTTCCAATATTATTTTTTTTAAAATATTTTTTAAAATTCATGACATTATTATAATATAATTTTATAGGATATAATTTATCTAATATTTCTCCCTTAAATATTCAAACTTTAATACCTATTACACCATAATTTGTAAAAGCTTTTTTAAAACTATAATCTATATCTGCTCTTAATGTATGTAAAGGTATACGACCTTCTTTATATCATTCAGTTCTAGCAATTTCTGAACCTCCTAATCTACCACTAATTTTAATTTTTATACCTTTACAACCTAAACGTAAAGCATTATAAATAACTCTTTTCATAACTCTTCTAAACATCATACGTTTTTCTAATTGAAAAGCAATATTATCAGCAACTAATTTAGAATCCAATTCAGGTCTACGAATTTCTAAAATATTTATTTGAGAAGGAACACCAGTAATAATAGATATTTTTTTTTTAAGTTTTTCTATATCTTCACCTTTTTTACCTATAACAATACCAGGTCTAGCAGTATATATTATAATTTTTATACTTTTTTTAGCTGGTCTTTCAATCAATATTTTAGATATTAAAGCTTTAGATAATTTTTTATTTAAATAATTACGAACTTTATAATCACTATATAAATTATTAGCAAAATCTTTTTTATTAACAAATCATGTAGAATTTCACATTTTTGTTATACCTAAACGTATAACATTAGGATTTACTTTTTGACCCATATATTTTACCATTTTATAAAATTTATTATTTATTAATTTTAGAAAGACAGATAGTTATATGACTAGTTTTTCTTAATATATAATTTAATCTTCCTTTAGCTCTAGGTATAATTCTCTTAGAAGAAGAAGCATGATCCACATATATTTTAGAAATTATTAAAAATTTTTTATCAATACCATAATTGTTATAAGCATTATGTATACCAGATAATAAAACTTTTTTTATTAATAAAGAAGCTTTCTTATTAGTAAAATTTAAAATATTTAAAGCATAAATAACATCTTTTCCTCTAATTAAATTAGAAACTAATCTTAATTTTCTACAAGAAGATTTTATATAACAACCTTTAGATAAAATATTCATTTAAATACCTAAAAATTTAATTTTCTTTTTTATTTTTATCAATATTATCTTTAATTTTAGAATTAAATAAATGACCTTTGTATGTTCTAGTAGGAGAAAATTCACCTAATTTATGACCTATCATTTCTTCAGTAATATAAACAGGAATATGTTTTCTACCATTATGAACACCTATAGTTAAACCGACCATATTAGGTAATATTGTTGAACGTCTAGATCAAGTACGAATAATACCTTTTTTATTATTAGAAATAAATTTTTTAATTTTTTTAAGTAAAGAAATATCAATAAAAGGACCTTTTTTAAAAGAACGAGACATAAATTTTAACTCCAAAAAATTATTTCTTATTACGAAATTTAACAATAAATTTATTTGTACGTTTATTTTTACGAGTTTTTTTTCCTTTAGTTGATACTCCTCAAGGGGTAACAGGATGTTTACCAAAATTTCTTCCTTCACCACCTCCATGAGGATGATCAATAGGATTCATAGCAGTTCCTCTTACAGTAGGTCTAATACCTAACCAACGAGAAGAACCAGCCTTACCTAAAATACGTAACATATGTTTAGAATTACCAACTTTTCCTATAGTAGCTTTACAAAAAAAATTAACTTTTCTTATTTCACCAGAACGTAATCTTAAAATAGCATACTCATTTTCAAAAACAATTAATTGAGAATAAGAACCTGCAGATCTAGATAATTGACCACCTTTACCTGGAATCAATTCTATATTATGTAAAAAAGTACCAATAGGAATATTTTTTATAGGTAAACAATTACCTATTTTAATAGAAACGTTTTCACCAGATTCAATATAATCACCTATTTTAATTCCTTCAGGATATAAAATATATTTTCTTTCACCATCTTTATATAAAATTAAAGCTATTAAAGAAGATCTATTAGGATCATATTCAATACGTTCTATCTTTCCCAAAATATTATTTTTATTTCTTTTAAAATCTATAATACGATATTTTTTTTTATGACCACCACCAATATGTCTAACAGTAATACGACCTAAATTATTACGACCCCCAGTTCTATTTTTTTTTAATAATAATTTATAATAAGGTTTACCTTTATAAATATTATGATTTAATAATTTAATTTTATGTCTAAAACCAGGAGAAGTAGGATTATACTTTTTAATATTCATAAAAATTTCTTAATTAATTTAATCTATTAATAATATTAATATTTTGTTTTTTCTCTAAAATAATATAAACTTTTTTCCAAATTTTAATAATACTATTTTTTTTATTTTTTAAATTAATTTTTTTCTTTACTAATAATGTTCTTATTTTTTTAATTCTAAAACCAAAAATTTTTTTAATAGAATAATATATATCTAATTTATTAACATTACGTTCTACTCTAAAAACTAAAGTATTATTTTTTTTATATAAAAAAGAAGTCTTTTTAGAAAAATATGGTTTTTTAATAATATCTAAATAATAACTTTTATTCATTAATTAATTTACCTTCAATTATTTTAATTGATTTTAAAGTAAAAATTATATTTTTATATTTTATAAGATTTATAATATTTATATTATTAACTGTACAAATATAAATATTAGGTAAATTTCTAGAAGATAAAAATAAATTTCTTTCATAATGATGAACTATAATTAATAACTTATCTAAACTAATAAAATTAAATTTTTTTATAAATTCTTTAGTTTTAGGTAACTTAATATTAATATCATTAAGTATATGTAATCTAGATTGTCTAAATAATTCTGATAAAATAACTTTAAATGCATTAATATACATTTTTCTATTAATTTTCAAATTATATTTTTTAGGTTTACTTGCAAAAGTAACACCTCCAGAACGTCATAAAGGACTTTTTATAGAACCACATCTAGCTCTACCAGTACCTTTTTGTCTTCATGGTTTTTTATTAGAACCTTTAACTTCAGATCTAGATTTTTGTGAAACATTACCTTTACGTAAATTTAATCTATAAGACCTAATAATTTGATGTATTAAAGACATATTTAAAGGAACATTTAAAATTTTATTAGATACTTTAATATTTAAATAAGTATCTTTTAATATTATATCCATAAAATTTATATAATTATATATTAAAATGAAGATTTAATTATTAAATTACTATTATTTCAACCTGGAACAGATCCTTTTAATAATAAAATATTTTTTTTATTATATATTTTAATAATTTTTATTCTTTTTATAGTAATTTTACTATTACCTAAATGACCTGCCATTTTTTTACCCTTAAATACCCTTCCAGGACTTTGATTTTGACCTATAGATCCAGGAACTCTATGAGATAAAGAATTTCCATGAGAACTATCTTGAGAACTAAAATTTCATCTTTTTATAGTACCAGAAAATCCTTTACCCTTTGAATAACCTGTAATATCTACTTTATTAATATTAACTAATAAATTAATATCAAGAATTTTACCTACATGAGTATGTATTTCTTTTATATAAGGAATTTCTCATAAACTATTTCCTGGTTTTAAATTAATTTTTTTATAAAATCCTAATTGACATTTATTTAAATGTTTATTTTTTTTACTCATTATAGTTACTTGAGTAGAATATTTATTATTACATTTATTTATACAAGTAATAATATTATTATATATTTTGATTACTGTTATAGGTATTGAAGTATAATTAATAAAAATTCTTGTCATACCTATTTTTTTTCCAATTAAAGATATCATTTTTTTCTTTTAAAAAAAAAAAATAAAAACTAATTATTAATTTAAACTAATTTGAACATCAACACCAGAAGCTAAATTTAATTTCATTAGAGCATCAACAGTTCTATCAGTAGATTCAATTATATCAATTAAACGTTTATGAGTTCTAATTTCATATTGATCTCTGGCATCTTTATCAACATGAGGTGAAACTAATACAGTAAAACGTTCAATAGAAGTAGGTAAAGGAATAGGACCACAAATTTGTGCTCCCGTTTTTTTAGCCGTTTCTATTATTTCTAAAGTAGAAATATCTATTAATCTATGATCAAAAGATTTTAATTTAATACGTATTCTTTGATTTTTCATATAATTAACTTTATTAAAAAAAAATTATAAAATTATTTTACTAACTATACCAGCTCCAACTGTACGTCCACCCTCTCTAATAGCAAAACGTAAACCTTCATTCATAGCTATAGGATTAAATAATTTAATAAAAAGTTTAATATTATCTCCAGGCATTACCATTTCAACATTTTTTGGTAACTTTATAGTACCAGTAACATCAGTAGTACGAAAATAAAATTGAGGACGATATCCATTTAAAAAAGCAGTATGTCTACCACCTTCTTCTTTAGATAAAACATAAACTTCAGCTTCAAAAGAAGTATGAGGATTTATACTACCAACTTTAGCTAAAACTTGCCCTCTTTCTATTTCTTCTCTTTTAATCCCTCTTAATAAAATACCAACATTTTCACCAGCTCTACCTTCATCTAATAATTTACGAAACATTTCTATACCCGTACAAATAGATTTCTTTGTATCTCTTATACCAACAATTTCCACTTCTTCTCCAACTTTTATAATACCTTTTTCTATTCTACCAGTAACTACTGTACCTCTACCTGAAATAGAAAAAATATCTTCAATAGGCATTAAAAATGGTTTATTAACGTCCCTTATAGGGTTAGGAATATAATTATCAAGAGCATCAGCTAAATCAAATATTTTTTTTTCTCATTCTTTTATTCCATCTAACGCTTTTAATGCAGATCCTCTAATAATAGGAGTATTATCACCAGAAAAATTATATTTATTTAATATATCTCTTATTTCCATTTCTACTAACTCTAATAATTCTTCATCATCAACCATATCACATTTATTTAAAAAAACAATTATATAAGGAACACCTACCTGACGAGCTAATAAAATATGTTCTCTAGTTTGTGGCATAGGACCATCAGTAGCAGCAACAACTAAAATAGCTCCATCCATTTGAGCAGCTCCAGTAATCATATTTTTAATATAATCAGCATGACCTGGACAATCAACATGAGCATAATGTCTAATTAAAGTATCATATTCTACATGTGAAGTATTTATTGTTATACCACGAGCTTTTTCTTCAGGAGCATTATCTATTTGATCAAAAGCACAAGGTTTTCCACCATATTTCTTTGATAAAATAGTTGTTATAGCAGAAGTTAAAGTAGTTTTTCCATGATCTACATGACCTATAGTACCAACATTTACATGTATTTTATTACGATCAAATTTTTCTTTTGACATATCATACTTACCTTATTATATAAAATTATTATTTATTACGTAATTCTACTATTTTTTTACATATATGACTAGGAGATACAGAATATTTATAAAATTCCATAGAATATAATGCCCTTCCTTGAGTACAAGATCTTAAATCAGTAGCATATCCAAACATTTCAGATAAAGGAATATATGATTTAACTAATTTACCTAAATTAATATCATATATCTGTTCAATTATACCTCTACGACGATTTAAATCACCTATTATATCACCTATATATTTTTCAGGAGTTTCAATTTCAACTTTCATAATAGGTTCTAATAAAACAGGATTAGCTTTTAAAAAAGCTTTTTTAAAAGCTATGGATGCTGCCATTTTAAATGCTATTTCAGAAGAATCTACATCATGATAAGATCCAAAAAATAATCTTATTTTAATATTAGTTACAGGATAACCTGCTAATGGACCAGATTTTAATTGTTCACGTATACCTTTATCAATAGCAGATATATATTCATTAGGAATAACACCACCTTTAATATCATTTATAAATAAATAACCATTATCAGATGATTTATATTCTAATTTTGATAAAGGAAATAAATCTATAACAACATGACCATATTGTCCTCTACCACCAGTTTGTTTTATATATTTACCTTCTATAGAATTAATATTTTCTAATATAGTTTCTCTATAAGCAACTTCAGGTTTACCTTTATTACAACAAACATTAAATTCTCTTTTCATTCTATCAACAATAATATCTAAATGTAATTCACCCATTCCAGATATTATAGTTTGATTTGATTCACTATTAAACAAACTTTTAAAAGAAGGATCCTCTTTAGATAATTTAGATAAAGCAATACCTAATTTTTCTTGATCATCTTTTGACTTAGGTTCTAAAGATATAGATATAACAGGACTAGGAAAATCTATTTTTTCTAAAATAATAGGATTATTAATATCACATAAAGTATCTCCAGTATTTACATCCTTTAAACCTATAGCAGCAGCTATATCACCAGAAAAAACTTCTTTAATTTCTTCTTTTTTATTAGCATGCATTTGAACTATACGTCCTACTCTTTCACGTTTATTTTTATTAGAATTTAAAACTACATCACCTGATTTTATAGAACCAGAATAAATTCTTAAAAAAGTTAAATTACCAACAAAAATATCATTTACAACTTTAAAAGCTAAAGCAGAAAAATATTCATTATCACTTATTTTACGATTAATAACAATATTATTTTTAATACATAAACCACTAATATTATTTAAATCTTTAGGAGAAGGTAAATAATCTATAACAGAATCTAACAAACATTGAATACCTTTATTTTTAAAAGCAGAACCACAAGTAACTAATAAAACATTATTATTTAAAACTTCATTTCTTAAAATAGATTTTATTTCATGTTCACTAAAATCAATGTTATTAAGATATTTATTCATTAAAACTTCAGATTTATCTGCAATAAATTCTATAATTTTTTGACGCCATAAACTAGCCAAATTATATAATTCATTATCTTTCAAAATATTGTTAATATTAAAATTTAATCCTAAATCATTATCTTTTCAAGAAATACATTTAAAATTAACTAAATCTACAATACCTAAAAAATTATTTTCATTTCCTATAGGAATTTGTATAGGTAATACAATTATATTAAATTTTTTCTCTAATTGATTAATAACATTATAAAAATTGGCTCCAACTCTATCCATTTTATTAATAAAAGCTATTCTAGGTACTTTATATTTATTTACTTGCCTTCAAACAGTTTCAGATTGTGGTTGAACACCTCCAACAGAACAATAAACCATAATAGCTCCATCTAAAACTCTCATAGATCTTTCTACTTCTATAGTAAAATCAACATGACCAGGAGTATCAATTATATTTATTCTATAAGGTAATTTAAATTGTTTAAACATACCTGATCAAAAAGTAGTAGTAGAAGCAGAAGTAATAGTAATACCTCTTTCTTGTTCTTGTTCCATTCAATCCATAGTAGCAGTACCATAATGAACTTCACCTAATTTATAATTAACACCAGTATAAAATAAAATTCTTTCAGTAAGAGTTGTCTTTCCAGCATCAATATGAGCACTAATTCCAATATTTCTATATCTAGAAATAGAAGTTTTACGAGACATTTTAATTAAATTCCTTAAAATTATTATTACCATCTATAATGAGCAAAAGCTTTATTAGATTCAGCCATACGATGAACTTCATCACGTTTTTTAATAGAATTACCTTTTTTATGTATAGCATCTAATAACTCATCTGCTAATTTTAAAAACATATTTTTTTTATTCAATCTTTTTCTAGCATATAATATTATTCAACGTATTGCTAAAGTATATCCTCTAGATGGTCTAACTTCTACAGGAATTTGATAAGTTGTTCCACCAACTCTACGAGATTTTACTTCTACAATAGGTTTAACATTTTCTATAGCTAATTCTAATAAATCTAATTCATTTTTTTTTATTTTATTAGATATTACTTTTAAAGAATTATATAAAATATTTTCAGCAACAGATTTTTTTCCATTTAACATTAAAATATTAATAAATTTACTAACTAACTTCGAATTATATATATAATCTGGAACAATTATACGATTACTATTTAAATTTTTACGTGACATAATATTTCTCTTTATATATTATTATATTTTCTTTACTCCATATTTTGATCTAGATTTTTTTCTACCTTTAACACCATTGCAATCTAAAGAACCTCTAATTACATGATAACGAACACCAGGTAAATCTTTTACTCTACCACCTCTAATTAAAACAACTGAATGTTCTTGTAAATTATGTCCTTCTCCAGGAATATAGGCTGTAACTTCAAAATTATTAGTTAAACGTACTCTACATACTTTTCTTAAAGCAGAATTAGGTTTTTTAGGTGTAGTAGTATATACTTTTATACAAACACCACGTTTTTGTGGACAACTATTTAATGCTGGAACATTATTTTTATTTTTTTTTTTTATACGTGATTTATTAACTAATTGATTAATAGTAGACATTAATTTTCCTTTAAAACAAAACAAATAAATTACATATTAATAAATTATAAATATATTACTATATTTTATATATTTATATCAATAAATTATATATTTTAATATATATTTATTTTAAAAAATATATATAATAATATATATAGCGTGTTGGCAGATAGGTAATGCAGTGGATTGCAAATCCATATATCTCGGTTCAATTCCGAGACACGCTTATAAATAAAATAAAATTATAAGCCCTAGTGGTGGAAAGGTAGACACAAGGGACTTAAAATCCCTCGATTTTAAAAAATCATGCGGGTTCGAATCCCGCCTTGGGTATTAAAATAAATAAAAATCTAAACTTATATGTCAATATTAAAAATATTAACTTACCCTAACAAAATACTAAGAAAAAAAAGTAATAAAATAAAAAAATATAATAAAAAATTAAAAAAAAATATAAAAAATATGTTTAATACAATGTATATTAATAATGGTATTGGTTTATCAGGAATACAAGTTAATATAAAAAAATCTATAGTTGTTATAGATATATTTAAAAAAAAAAATAGTAAATTAATATTAATTAACCCTAAAATAATCAAAAAAAAAAAAAAAATAAAATCTAAAGAAGGATGTTTATCAATTCCTAATAAATATATAAATATTATAAGATATAAATATTTAATTTTAAAAGCATATACAATAAAAGGTAAAAAAAATATTTATTATACTAAAAATTTATTATCAATATGTATTCAACATGAAATAGATCATATAAATGGTAAATTAATAATAGATTATATAAAATAAAATGAAAAAAAAAATAAATATAATAATACTTGGATTAAATAATTTTAGTATACCTTTTATTAAAAAGATTATTAAAAATAAAAATTTATTAAAAATAAAATATATTATAACAAAAAGAAACATAAAAAATAAATTAATTATAAAAAAAATAAAAAAAAAAAATATAAATATAATATATACAAAAAATAAAGAAAAATTAAAAAATATAAAATATAAAATTAATAAAATAGATTTAGGAATAATAATATCATATGGAATTATAATTCCATATTCAATAATAAAAAAAACAAAATTTGGTTTTATAAATATACATGGATCTTTATTACCTAGATGAAAAGGACCAGCTCCAATATATTGGAGTTTATTATCAAATGATAAAATAACTGGAATAACAATAATAAAAATAAATAAAAACATAGATGAAGGAAATATAATATATCAAAAAAAAATATTAATAGAAAAAAATGATAATTATATAACATTAGTAAAAAAAATACAAAAAATAGGATGTAATATTATTATTAAAATTATAAAAAATATATATAATAAAAAAATAAAATATAAAAAACAAAATAAAAAATATGAAACATATGCAAAAAAAATAATAAAAAACAATGGATTAATTATTTGAAAAAAAGAAAAAGCAAAAGAAATAGAAAGAAAAATTAAAGCATTTTATAAATGACCAAAAACATTTTTTTATTATTTAAACAACATATTTTTTGTATGATCTATAACTATAATCAAAAATTATAAAAATAATATTCCAGGAAAAATATTAGAATATAATAGAAAAGGACTTATTATATGTACAAAAGATAATCCAATAATAATAAATATTATTCAAATAAATAATAGAAAAAAAGTTAAAATATCAGAATTATTTTTATATAAACCAAAATTATTTATTATAAATGATATACTAAATTAATTTATATTTTTTTTGGCGTAAAATTTCAAAAATAATTATACCGTAAGATACAGATACATTTAAAGAATTAATATTAAATATAGGTATATTTAATAAAATATTACACTTTTTTTTTAAAGATAATTTCATTCCAATTTTTTCAGAGCCTAATATTAAAGCATAAGAATTACAATAATTAAAATTAATATTATATAAATAATTTTTACTTTTCACACATGTACCTATTATTTTAATTTTATATAACTTAAGTAAATCAATTATTTTAGATATAGAATTTACTTGAAAAATGAATATTTTATATATAGAACCAGTAGAAATTTTATGAACTATATTATTTTCTATAGAAACTGAATTATTTTTACTTAATATAATACAATCTATATTTGCGGCTACAGCAGTTCTTATACAAGAACCTAAATTATATGGACTATTAATATTATCTAATATTAAAAAACTTTTTTCTTTTTTTTTTAAAATATTAAAAAATTTATTTTTATTATTATTAAATAATTTATTTTTAACTAAAGCTATTACTCCTTGATGTATAAAATTAAATTTTTTAAATCTTTTTTTAAAATTATACTTATTTAAAATTTCTAAAAATATTTTATTTTTAATAATTATATTTTTAATATTTAATAATCTTATATTCTTTTTATTTATACATAAATATATTTTATTAATATAAGATTTTTTATATAAAATTAAATTTTTAACTGTATCTATACCATAAAAAAAATTATTCATTAAATTAACTTATTATTTTAATAAAAGAATATTTTTTAATTAAATTTAAAATATATTTTCTTTTTGAAATAACATTTATACAATAATTTTCATTATTATCATATACTCATTCATTAATTATAATAACATATTTATATATTTTTTCTTTTACCTTATTAATTAAATTTATAGGAAATATAATTTTATATCTTTTTGTATATTTAAAAAAATAAAAATTAATAACATTATATATAAAATCTATACCTATTTTTTTTTTAGCAGAAATTCATATCCTATAAGGAATTTTATTTATATTAAAATCTATTTTTTTATTACAATTTTTTATTTTATCTATTTTATTCATAACTAATACTACAGGTATATTAAAAATATTTATTTTATATAAGATATTATTTACTATATCAATATTATTATTATAATATATATTAGAAACATCAATAATATGAAATATAAGTTTTGATTTATTTATTTCTTCTAAAGTACTTTTAAAAGCATTTAATATATTTTTAGGTAAATTTTTAATAAAACCTATAGTATCAGATAATAAAATATCATATTTAAAATTAAAAAAAATTATTTTTTTTATATATACATCTAACGTTGAAAAAAAATTATTTTTACAATAATAATTTTTATTAGTTAACAAATTAAATAAAGTTGATTTGCCTGAATTAGTATATCCTATTAAAGATATTTTAGGTATATTTAATTTTTTTCTTAATTTTTCACTATTATTTCTTTGAAAAATATTTTTTTTCAATTTATATTTAACAATATTTATTTTTTTTTTAATAATTCTTCTATCTATTTCAATTTGTTTTTCACCTGGACCAGATATATATTTTATACCTCCTTTTTGTCTTTCTAAATGACTTCATCTATTTATTAAACGTGTACTCAAATATTTTAAATAAGCTAATTTTACTTGTAATTTTCCATAATTAGTATTAGCTCTATTTTTAAAAATATTTAATATTATATTTGTTCTATTTAAAACTTTACAATTTAAAAATTTTTCTATATTATATTCTTGTGAATATTTTAAATTAATATTTATTAATAATAAACTATATTTTTTAACTTTAAAAATTTTTTTTAATTCTAATATTTTACCTTTACCAAAAAAAAATTTATTATTAGGTAAATTAATTTTTATATTAATATATTTAAAATTTTTTATACCTAAAGAAAAAATTAATTTTTTAAACTCTTTTTTATCAATTAAATTAATATATTTTTTATATATATATATAGCTAAATTCTTACACACAAAAATAAATATCCTATAAAATTAAATTATTTTATATAAATTTATTTATATAATTATATATTTTTTTAATACAATTATTATAATTATCTAAAATTATTATATAAGAATTTAATCATTTTTTTAATCAAGTAATTTGTTTTTTAATTAAAAAAATATTATTCATAATAGTATCATTTATCATTTCATTATAAGAAATTTTATTTTGAAAATATAATCACATTTGTTTATAACCTATTGATTTAATAGAAGGCATTGTAATATTTAAATCACCTCTATTATATAAATATAAAACTTCATTTTCAAAACCTAATTTTAACATTTTATAAAATCTTTTTTTTATAAGTTTAAATAAAATATATTTATTACTTGGTAATATTATAATTTTATGAAATATATAATTTAATCTTTGTTTTTCTTTTTTTTTAAAATAACTAATATTTTTTCTGCTAATAAAAAATATTTCTAAATTTCTAGTTATTCTATATCTATCATTATAATGTATTTTTTTAGAAGATAATAAATCTATTTTTTTAAATAAATTATATACATATTTATTACCATAATTTTTAAATAATAAATTAATATAATTTCTTATATTAAAATTACTTCTAGGTAAATTATATAATCCATTAAATAAAACATTATAATACATCATAGATCCACCTACTAATAATGGAATATTATTATTATTATAAATAATATTAATTTCTCTCTTAACATCATAAAAAAAATTATTTACTGAATAATATTCTTTAGGATCTATAATATCAATTAATTTATGAGAATATTTTTTTAATTCTTTTTTTGAAGGTTTAGATGTACCTATATCTAAATATTTATATATTAATAAAGAATCTACACTAATTATTTCCAGTGGTAATAAATTACATAATTCTATAGAAATATTACTTTTTCCTATTCCACTAGGACCTAAAATACAAAAAATATTTTTTTTATAATTATTATTTATCATAATAATATATTATAATATTTAATATAAATATTTTAATATATTTAATCCTTTATTAGTATTAGAAGATATATACAATATTCTTTTATTATTTCTTAAAAAAAAATTAAAATATAAATCACCTTTAGGTAATAAATTTAAAACTTTATTTGGTCATTCAACTAAACAAATATTTTTTTTATTAAAATAACTATAAATATCAATATCTATTAAATCTCTAACATTTTTTATTCTATAAAAATCAAAATGATAAACAAAATTATTTTTAACTTTATATTCATTAATTAATGAAAAACTAGGACTATTAACAATACCTTTATAACCTAAATTTTTAATAAAACTTTTACAAAAAAAAGTTTTACCTATACCTAATTCTCCAAAAAAATATAAATATATATATTTATTTGTTAATAAAGATAATTTCTTAGAAATAAAAAAAGTATGATTAATACTATTTAATATTATTTTTATTTTCATATAAAGCGGAAAACGAGATTTGAACTCGCGACCTTAACCTTGGCAAGGTTATACTCTACCAACTGAGCTATTTCCGCAAAAATAATAACAAAAATAACAAAATTATTATTATTAATATTTTTAATTTTAATACTTATCTAATAAAACGGTACGAACGGGATTCGAACCCGTGACCTCCAGCGTGACAGGCTGATATTCTAACCAACTGAACTACCGTACCAACAATTTCTGGCAGTGTCTTACTCTCGCATAAGAAAAACCCTACACTACCATCAGCGCTATGACATTTCACTTCTGAGTTCGGAATGGATTCAGGTGGTTCTATCATGCTATTACCGCCAGAAATTAAAAACATTTTTAGATTGCGAAGTTAAGCCTCACGGGTTATTAGTATTAGTTAGCTAAACATATCACTATGCTTACACATCTAACCTATCAACGTTATAGTCTATAACGACCCTTTAGGAAAATATAATTTTCTGGGAAACCTAATCTTAGGGAAAGTTTCGTGCTTATATGCTTTCAGCACTTATCTTTTATATACTTAGCTACCAGGCAATGCTATTGGCATAACAACCTGAACACCATAGGTATACCCACTCCGGTCCTCTCGTACTAGGAGCAGCTCCCTTCAAGTTTCCAGCGCCTACGACAGATAGGGACCGAACTGTCTCACGACGTTCTAAACCCAGCTCGCGTACCACTTTAAATGGCGAACAGCCATACCCTTGGGACCTACTTCAGCCCCAGGATGTGATGAGCCGACATCGAGGTGCCAAACACCGCCGTCGATATGAACTCTTGGGCGATATCAGCCTGTTATCCCCGGAGTACCTTTTATCCGTTGAGCGATGGCCTTTCCATACAGAAACCACCGGATCACTAAGACCTGCTTTCGCATCTGTTCGCGCCGTCACGCTCACAGTTAAGCCAGCTTATGCCTTTACACTAAAATTACGATTTCCGATCGTAATTAGCTGACCTTTGTACTCCTCCGTTACTCTTTAGGAGGAGACCGCCCCAGTCAAACTACCCACCAGACATTGTCCTAATTCCGGATAACGGAATATAGTTAGAATATTAAATAATAAAGGGTGGTATTTCAAGGACGACTCCATAAAAACTAGCGTTTTTACTTCAAAGTCTCCCACCTATCCTACACATTAATATCAAATATTCAATATCAAGCTATAGTAAAGGTTCACGGGGTCTTTCCGTCTTGTCGCAGGTACACTGCATCTTCACAGCAATTTCAATTTCACTGAGTCTCGGGTAGAGACAGTCTGGCCATCATTATGCCATTCGTGCAGGTCGGAACTTACCCGACAAGGAATTTCGCTACCTTAGGACCGTTATAGTTACGGCCGCCGTTCACCGGGGCTTCGATTGAAAGCTTCAAATTTTCATTTTAACCTTCTCAATTAACCTTCCGGCACCGGGCAGGCATCACACCGTATACTTCCATTTTCATGTTTGCACAGTGCTATGTTTTTAATAAACAGTTGCAGCCAGCCGTTATCTTAGACTAATTTCAGCTTTAAAAGTAAATTTTATAACTTAATATTAGTGTACCTTCTCCCGAAGTTACGGTACTATTTTGCCTAGTTCCTTTACCCGAGTTCTCTCAAGCGCCTTAGTATTCTCTACTTAACCACCTGTGTCGGTTTATAGTACGATTTGTAATAATCATAAATTTAGAAGTTTTTCTTGGAAGCATGGTATAAATTAATTAAACTTTTTTTTAAAAAGTCTATTCATCATGTCTCAATGTAATAATATTCGGATTTACCTAAATATTCATCTACACACTTAAACCAAGATTTCCAAACACTTGGATAATCTAACCTTCTTCGTTACTCCATAATAAAAATATTACAAGTACAGGAATATTAACCTGTTATCCATCAACTACGCTTTTCAGCCTCACTTTAGGAATCGACTTACCCTACCCCGATTAACGTTGGATAGGAAACCTTAGTTTTTCGGCGAATAGGTTTTTCACCTATTTTATCGTTACTTATGTCAGCATTCTCACTTCTGATACCTCCAATATATCTTACAATATATCTTCAACGGCTTACAGAACGCTCCTCTACCCAATAATTTTATAAAAATTATTGTCGTAGCTTCGGTATATAATTTAGCCCCGTTACATCTTCCGCGCAAAATGACTAGACCAGTGAGCTATTACGCTTTCTTTAAATGATGGCTGCTTCTAAGCCAACATCCTGGCTGTTTTAGCCTTCTCACATCGTTTACCACTTAATTATAATTTTGGGACCTTAGCTTACGATCTGGGCTGTTTCCCTTTCCACACTGGATCTTAGCACCCAATGTGTGTCTCCTATGATAATATTTTTTAGTATTCGGAGTTTGCATCAGATTAGTAGATTGGAAAATCCCCTGACTGAAACAGTGCTCTACCCCTAAAAATAAATTCATAAGGCACTACCTAAATAGTTTTCGAGGAGAACCAGCTATATCCCGGTTTGATTGGCCTTTCACCCCTAACCACAAGTCATCCGCTGATTTTTCAACATCAGTCAGTTCGGTCCTCCAATTAGTATTACCTAATTTTCAACCTGCTCATGGCTAGATCACCGGGTTTCGGGTCTATATCTTGAAACTAAACGCCTATTTTAGACTCGGTTTCCCTACGGCTCCCTCATTAGTTAATAAGTTAACCTTGCTACAAAATATAACTCGCTGACCCATTATACAAAAGGTACGCAGTCACATCAAAATAAAACAATGCTCCTACTGCTTGTACGTATACGGTTTCAGGTTCTATTTCACTCCCCTAACCGGGGTTCTTTTCACCTTTCCCTCACGGTACTAGTTCACTATCGGTCAATTAGTAGTATTTAGCCTTAGAGGATGGTCCCCCTATCTTCAAACAAGATTACTCGTGTCTCGTTCTACTTAAAAGAAAAAATAATAAATATATTTTAATATACAGGACTATCACCTTATATTGTTAATTTTTCCAAATTATTCTACTAATATAAATATTATAAAAATAATTCCAGGCTTTTCCCATTTCGCTCGCCGCTACTTAGGGAATCTCAATTGATTTCTTTTCCTCAGGATACTTAGATGTTTCAGTTCTCCTGGTTAGCTTCATTAATCTATTTATTCAATTAATGATAATACAATATTAATTGTATTAGGTTACCCCATTAGGATATCATCGACTACAAACGTTTCTTATCAACTCATCGATAATTTTCGCAGATTTGCACGTCCTTCATCGCCTCTAATTGCCAAGGCATCCACCATATACGCTTAATTACTTAACTTCGCAATCTAAAAATGTCTTACATATTATAAAAGAACAACGTCCTCTAGGGGAATCGAACCCCTGTTATCGCCGTGAAAGAGCGATGTCTTAACCTCTAGACGAAAAGGACAAATAAAACTGTGTAGTACTATATAAAATATTTATCCTTAATAAGGAGGTGATCCAACCGCAGGTTCCCCTACGGTTACCTTGTTACGACTTCACCCCAGTCATGAATCACAAAGTAATAAAAGTTTTCCTATTAAATAGGTTAAACAAATTTATTTCTTTTGCAACACACTTCCATGGTGTGACGGGCGGTGTGTACAAGGCCCGGGAACGTATTCACCGTGACATTCTGATACACGATTACTAGCGATTCCGACTTCATGAAATCGAGTTGCAGATTTCAATCCGAATTAAGACATACTTTATGAGATTTGCTTACTTTTACAAGCTTGCTACTCTTTGTATATGTCATTGTAGCACGTGTGTAGCCCTGGTCGTAAGGGCCATGATGACTTGACGTCATCCCCACCTTCCTCCAGTTTATCACTGGCAGTTTCCTTTGAGTTCCCAGCTTTACCTGATGGCAACAAAGGATAAGGGTTGCGCTCGTTATAGGACTTAACCATACATTTCACAACACGAGCTGACGACAGCCATGCAGCACCTGTCTCAGCGCTCTCGAAAGCACTTCTACATTTCTGTAAAATTCGCTGGATGTCAAGACCAGGTAAGGTTCTTCGCGTTGCATCGAATTAAACCACATGCTCCACCGCTTGTGCGGGCCCCCGTCAATTCATTTGAGTTTTAACCTTGCGGTCGTACTCCCCAGGCGGTCAATTTAACGCGTTAGCTACGAAAGTCATAATATAAAAATCACAACCTTCAAATTGACATCGTTTACGGCATGGACTACCAGGGTATCTAATCCTGTTTGCTCCCCATGCTTTCGCACTTTAGTGTCAGTATTCGTCCAGAAGGCCGCCTTCGCCACTGATATTCCTCCAGATATCTACGCATTTCACCGCTACACCTGGAATTCCACCTTCCTCTACGATACTCTAGTTTATTAGTTTCAAATGCAGTTCTTAAGTTAAGCTTAAGGATTTCACATCTGACATAATAAACCACCTACATGCTCTTTACGCCCAATAATTCCGATTAACGCTTGCATCCCCCGTATTACCGCGGCTGCTGGCACGGAGTTAGCCGATACTTCTTTTGTAAGTAACGTCAAACAAATATATTATTAATATATTTATCTTCTTCCTTACTGAAAGTACTTTACAACCCTAAGGTCTTCTTCATACACGCGGCATAGCTGCATCAGGGTTTCCCCCATTGTGCAATATTCCCCACTGCTGCCTCCCGTAGGAGTCTGGACCGTATCTCAGTTCCAGTGTGGCTGATCATCCTCTCAGACCAGCTAAAGATCATTGCCTAGGTAAGCCTTTACCTTACCTACTAGCTAATCTTATTTGAGCTCATCTTAAGACATGAGGTCTTTTATAAAGATCCCCCACTTTAATTATATATATAAAAATATAAATATAACATTATGCGGTATTAGCTATCGTTTCCAATAGTTATCCCCCTTCTTAAGGTAGATTCCCAAATATTACTCACCCGTACGCCACTTGCCATCAAATAGTAAACTATTCATGATGCCGTTCGACTTGCATGTGTTAAGCTTGCCGCTAGCGTTCAATCTGAGCCATGATCAAACTCTTCAAAACAATAAAAACAATAAATAACTTTTAAAAAAAAACTTTAAAAGTTAAAAATTTATTAATATTTTATAAGTACTTACACAGTTCATTATCTTAAAGAACAAAATAAAATTTATAAAACAAATATAATATATAAATATAACAAAAAAAAAAAAATAAAACAAGAAAAAACTTTTTTTTTTTCAAATATTTTTTTTTATTAAAAAAATATAAATATTTATTTAATAGAAATAATATTAATAATAAAATCTATTTTTTTATTATTATTTAAAAATATATTTATAGTATGTTTTCCTATATATTTAATAGGTCCATTAGGAAAAAAAATATTTTTTTTAGAAATTTTATATTTTAATTTTTTTAAAAAAATTTTATAAAGATCAAATAACTTAAAAGAACTAAATAATTTTCCAACTTTACTACATCTGTAATATAAATTCATAGGAGATAATAAAATAATTTTATTATAAATATCATCAATTTTTTTTATATTCTTATTTTTAATAATATTAAATAATATTTTCTTTTTATTAATTTTTTTTAGATTATCATCATTAAAATATAAAACTTTTTTAAAAGGAATTAAATAATTTCTAGCATAACCAGATTTTACATTAATTACATCACCTATTTTACCTAAATAACTTTTTTTTAAAATAATAACTTTAATCATATAATTACCTAAACATTTTGATGTAAATCAGTATAAGGAATTAAAGCTAAATATCTAGCTATTTTGATAGCTATAGCTAATTTTCTTTGAAATTTTGAAGAAATCCCAGTAATTCTAGAAGGAATTATTTTATTACATTCAGTTATATATTTTTTTAAAATATCAATATTTTTATAATCTACTTCTTTAAATTTATTTAATTTAAAATAACAAAATTTTTTATTTTTATTAAATTTTAACACAGTATACCTTATATAAATTAATTATTATTAATTTTAGAAAAAATAAAAGATTTATCAATTTCAATATATTTTTTTTTTATAATTATAAATCTCAAAATATTTTTATTTAATTTTAAATCATTATTTATATAATTAATTATATTAACATTAACTTTAATATTCATTAAAATATAATAGGCTTCACTATTATTTTTAATATTATAAGCTAACTTTCTTAAACCTCAATTTTCTAATCTATATAATTTACCATTTTTATTAACTATATTAGAATAATATTTAATTATATTATCTATATAAACATTTTTATCAGGATATATTATTAAAACAATCTCATAATTACGCATAATATTTACCTTTATTTTAAAATAAAAAAAAAATCAAATATTAATTATTAGATATTTTCTTTAAAATATAAAATATATTATAATAAATAATAATAATATAATATAAAATATTTATTAACGTTTTGAATATTGATGTTTACGACGAGATTTCATAAATCCATATTTTTTTCTTTCCACTTTTCTAGAATCACGAGTAATTAACTTATATAATTTAAATTCTTTTCTAAAATTATTATTATATTTTAATAATACTCTACTTATACCATGTCTTATAGCAATAACTTGACTAGAAATTCCACCACCTTTAACAGTTATATAAAAATTAAATTTATTAAAAAAAAAATTATACTTTTTTTTAATAATTTTAAAAGGAAATAAAATAATTTTTCTTTTAATTTTACAAAAAATATATTTTTTAAAATACAAATTATTAATATATATTTTCCCAATACCACTTTTCATAAAAACTCTTGCAGATGAAGTTTTACGTCTACCTGTACTATATAACATAAAATTAATCCTAAATATTAAATAAAATAGGTTTTTGAGAAATATGTAAATGTTTAGATGAATTATACATTTTTAATCTTCTTATAAAAACTTTACCTAATTTATTTTTAGGTAACATACCTTTAACACAATGTGTAATAATATATTTTGGAGATTTTAACATCATTTCTTCAAACGAAAATTTTTTTAAATTACCTACATAACCACTATGACGATAATATATTTTATTTTTTCTTTTATTACCTGTTATAATAATATATTTAATATTTGTTAAAATTACAAAATCTCCATTATCAACATAAGGTAAATAATTATATTTATGTTTACCCATAAGTAAATAAACAACTTTAGTAATTAATCTACCTAAAATTTTATTTTTTGAATCAATTAAATATCAATTAATTTTACTCATAATAAACTCATATTAAAATAATTAATTTTTAGTACCACCAACTATAATTGAATCTATTTTTAATGCAGGTTGACCAATACAAACAGGAATATTTTGTCCATCTTTACTACAAGTTCCTGAACCATTATCAAATTCTAAATTATTAGAAATCATACTTATATTATTCATAATATTTATACTAGAACCTATTAAAGTAGCTAACTTAATAGAATTAGTTATAATACCATTTTCTATTAAATAACCTTCAGATATTGTAAAAACAAATTTACCAGAAGTTATATCAACTTGACCTCCAGATAAATTAACTATATATAAACCATAATCAATACTATTTATTAAATCTTTTAAATCAAATTTCCCAGGTAACATATAAGTATTAGTCATTCTAGGAATAGGTAAAAAATTATAAGATTCTCTTCTAGCATTACCAGTAGAATTTAAATTCATCATATTAGCATTTAATTTATCTAACATATAAGATTTTAAAATACCATTTTTAATTAAAACATTTTTTTTAGTTATTGTTCCTTCATCATCTATATTTAAAGAACCTCTTTTATTTTTTAAAGTAGGATTATCTATAATAGTACAACAATTTGAAGCAACCTTTTTACCTAATAAATTATAATATATAGAAATATTTTTTCTAATAAAATCTCCTTCTAAACCATGACCAACAGCTTCATGCAATAAAACTCCAGGACAACCAGAACCTAAAACTACTGGAAAAACTCCATAAGGAGATTGAATAGCATTTAAATTATTAATTCCCATTTTTATTGCTTCATTTGCTAAATATTTTAAAAAATTAAAACCATATTTTTTTTTAGATATAAAATCATCATATGAATAACGTCCTCCTCCTCCACTAATACCAATTTCTTGATTAAAATCTTCTTCCAATTTTATTTTTATAGATAAATTTATTAAAGGTCTAACATCACCTATAAAAATATTATCAGTAGATAATATTAAAACTATATCATAAGTACTAAATAAATTTAAACAAACATATTTAATACGTTTATCTTTTTTTCTTATATAATTATCTAAATAAAATAATAAATTTATCTTTTCCTTATTAAAAGAAAAATTTATAGGAGATTTAAAATTATAATAAGAAACAGTATTAGGTAAAAAAATCATATTAAATTTATTAAAAACATTTTTATTTAAATATATTTTTTTAATATTTTTAATATTATTTAATATAGATTTAAAACTAATATTATTAGAACAAGAAAAAAAAGTTTTATTATTTGAAATTATTCTAATACTAAATCCATTAATAATTTCAAAAGAATTATTTTTAATAATTCTTTGTTCTAAAGATAAAAATTCATTAATACAATTTTGTAAAAAAATATCACTATAAACAAAATTACTACAAGGTAAATCAGAAATTAAATTTAATAAATCATATTCTGAAATATTATTTTTTTCTAATATATATTTATAAATTAAACTTTTAGACATATATAAAACTCTAATGATTTAAAAATAATTAATATCACGAAAAATACTTAAAACAAAAAATAATAAAAAACTTTCTAATAAAGAATTTAATAAAATATTATTTTCATAAGAATAACCTAAAAAAAATAAATCAAAACATAAAGAAAAAAATCTTAACAAAAAAAAACTAAAAAAAAAAAAAATATTCCCAAAATATATAAAATTAAAAATTTAAATAAAGATAATATATACATAGAAAGTAAAAAAACAAATAACATTCTTCCTAAAATAAAATTAAAAAAAAAATCTAAAAATAAACTATAAAAAAAAGTAATAAAAAAAGATTTTATATCTTCTAAATAAAAAATTATAATATAAATATAAAAAATATTTAAAAAATATGGACATAAATAATAAAAATTAAAATAAAAAGAAAAAAAATTTCATAAATGATATAAAATAAATAAATATATAATAAATAAAAATTTATTATTTTCTTTAAGAAAAAGAAACATAACCATATATAATATAATTTTTTATTTAATTAAAATATTATAATCTAAATAATTATTATAATCTATAAATGATTTAATTTTAATTACTAAATCACCATATATATCATTAATATAATAATTATTAATAATACCTATTGGATACTCAAAATAATAATTATATATATCATAATTAACTATTATATCTCCTTTAATAACATTAGAATTTATAGGTAAATTAATAATTTTCATTTCTTTATTACAACCATAACCTAAAATAATAACTTTCATACCTGTTCTTAAAATTTTACCAGAAAAACCACTATTATAACTACATAATAATTGTATTTTACCAAAATTATTATTTATAAATACTAATTTACCTATAATACCAATATTATTAAATAATAAATTACCATATTTTATATTTTTATAATTTAGTATATTAACTAATAAATAATCATAATTTTTAAAATTATTAAATAATAATTTAACAATAGAAAAATTATTAATATTTTTTAATAATTTAATATTTAATATATTTCTAAAAATATCATTTTGATTTTTTAAATTATTTAATAAATGTAATTTATTTTTTAATAAAATATTTTTTTTTTTAAAATCATTATTTTTTTTTATAAAAAAATAATTAATTTTATTTAAAAAAAAAATTTTATTATATAAATAATAAATTTTAAAATTTAATTTAATAAAAAATAATTTTAACATATTAAAATAATTAAATTTAATATCAAAAAATATAATAAATAAAGAAAAAAATAAAAATAACAAAAATATAAGAAAATTATTTTTTTTACTTAATTTCATATAATTTATTTTTTAAAAAAAAATTAATATATTTATTCATTACTAAATAATTCACCATCATGAATATCTATCATATCTAAAGCCTTTCCACCACCTCTTGCTACACAAGTTAAAGGATCATCAGCAATTATTACAGGTATAGAAGTTTCTTTTATTATTAAACGATCTAAATTTTTTAATAAAGCACCACCCCCTGTAAGAACCATACCTCTTTCAGAAATATCAGAAGCTAATTCAGGAGGACATTGTTCTAAAGCAACCATAATAGCGCTTACTATACCATTTAAAGATTCTTGCAAAGATTCTAAAATTTCATTAGAATTTAATATAAAACTTCTAGGTACACCTTCAGCCATATTTCTTCCTCTAACTTCTATTTCAAAAATAGAAGAATCAGGATACGCACAACCTATAATATGTTTTATTCTTTCTGCTGTAGCTTCACCAATTAAAGATCCATAATTTCTACGTATATAATTTATAATAGATTCATCAAATTTATCTCCTCCTATACGGACTGAAGAAGAATAAACAATACCATTTAATGATATAATTGCTACTTCTGTAGTACCTCCTCCTATATCTATAATCATAGAACCAGTAGGTTCTGAAACAGGTAAATTAGCACCTATAGCAGCAGCCATAGGTTCATCAATTAAAAACACTTCTCTTGCTCCAGCTCCAATAGCTGATTCTTTAATTGCTCTTCTTTCTACTTGAGTAGCTCCTACAGGAACACAAATTAAAACTCGAGGACTAGGTCTCATAAAACTATTAGTATGAACTTTTTTAATAAAATACTGTAACATTTTTTCAGTAACAAAAAAATCAGCTATCACACCATCTTTCATAGGTCTAATAGCACAAATATTACCAGGTGTACGACCTAACATTTGTTTAGCTTGATAACCAACTGCAGCAACAACTTTAGAAGAACCAATTCTATCTTGTCTAATAGCAACAACAGAAGGTTCATTTAAAACAATACCTTTATTTTTAACATAAATTAAAGTATTTGCTGTACCTAAATCAATAGATAAATCATTAGAAAAAATACCCCTAATTTTTTTAAACATTATATTATATATTCCTAAATAATTAATAAAATATATATATAAAATACATTAACATTTATTTCGAAAATTATATAATAAATAAAATATTTATATTATTATTATAATATAAAATATAAATAATATAAAAATAAAAAAATATATATAATAAATGGTATTCAAAAATGTATGCAATAATTAATATAAAAAATAAACAATACAAAATTAAAAAAAATAAAAATATATATATAGATAAAATAAATTATAAAATAAAAAAAGAAATTTTTATTAAAAATAAAAATATAATTTTAATATTTTATAAAAAAAAAATATTTTATAAAAAAGAAGATATAAAATTATTTTTAATAAAAATTAAAATACTAAAACATATTAAAAACAAAAAAATTAATATAATAAAATTTAAAAGAAGAAAAAATTATAAAAGAAAATACGGTCATAGACAACAACTAACAAAAATTAAAATTAAATATATAAGAAAAAAAAATGGCACATAAAAAAGCAGGTGGTTCAACTAAAAATGGAAGAGACTCACATTCAAAAAGATTAGGAATAAAACATTTTGGTGGAGAATATGTATATTCCGGTAATATAATTGTAAAACAAAGAGGAACAAAATTTTATGCAGGAATAAATACAAAATTTGGAAAAGATTATACAATATATGCTACAAAAAATGGAAAAATAGAATTTAAAAAAAAAGGTAAAAAAAACAAAAAATTTATTAATGTAATAAAATAAATAAATTATCATAATAAATAATAAAAAATATAATTTTAAAAAAATGAAAAAAAAAAAATAATATTAAAAGATAAATATAGAAAAATAGCAAAAAAATTAAATTTAAGATCAAGATCTTGATTTAAAATAAAAGAAATACAAAATAAATATAAAATAATTAATAAAAATAATAATATAATAGAACTAGGTTCTTATCCAGGTGGATGATCTAAATTTTTATCTAAAAAAAATAATAATATAAATAAAATATTTAGTTGCGATATTTTAAAAATGAAAAAAATTAAAAATATAAATTTTATAAAAGGAAATATATGTGATTATAAAACAATAAAAAAAATAATTAAAATAACTAAATCATATAATATAAATGTTATTTTATCAGATATATCACCAAATATTTCAGGAATTAAAGAAATAGATAATCCAAAATATAAAAATATAATTAAAAAAATTATAATATTAGTTAAAAAAAAATTATATAAAAATGGTAATTTTGTAATTAAAGTTTTTTTAGGAGAAAACTTTTCTTATATTTTAAAAAAAATAAAAAATATATTTAAAACAATTAAAATTTATAAACCTAAATCTTCACATAAGTTTTCAAAAGAAATATATATAATTGCTTTAAAATATAAAAAAAATAAAAATTAAATTAGATTAAAATATATGATAAAAAAATTATTTTTTTGATTAACAATTTTTACAATAATTATATTTATATTTCATAACTTTATATTTAAAAAGAAAATATCTAAAATAGACTATTCTAGTTTTTTATTAGATATAAAAAATAATAAAATAAAAGAAATAAAAGTATATGGAAAAGAAATAAATGTAATTAAAAAAAACAATGATAAATATATTACATATATACCAATAAAAAATCAAAATTTACTAAAAAAAATAATAAAAAAAAATATTAAAATTAGTAGTATTCCAATAAAAAAACCAAATATCATTATATCAACAATAATATCATGATTACCTATAATTATAATAGGTTTTATATGAATAATTATTATTAACAAAATATATAATAATAAAAATTCTATATTTTTTGAAAAAAATAAAGCTAAAATATTAAATAAAAATAATAAAAAAATAACATTTAAAGATATAGCAGGATATAATGAAATTAAAGAAGATATAAATGAAATAATAGAATATTTAAAAAATCCTAATAAATTTAAAAAATTAGGATGTAAAATTCCTAAAGGAATTTTAATAATAGGACCACCTGGAACTGGAAAAACTTTATTAGCTAAAGCAATAGCTTGAGAATCTAAAGTACCTTTTTATAGTATATCTGGATCAGATTTTATAGAAATGTTTGTTGGTGTAGGAGCATTAAGAGTAAGAAATATGTTTAAAGAAGCAAAAAAAAATTCTCCTTGTATAATATTTATAGATGAAATAGATGCTATAGGAAAACATAGAAGTACATTATTAAATAATGGAAATGACGAAAGAGAACAAACATTAAATCAAATGTTAGTAGAAATGGATGGATTTAATAATAATAAAGGAATAATTATTATAGCAGCAACAAATAGACCAGATATTTTAGATAAAGCATTAACTAGACCAGGAAGATTTGATAAAAAAATAATAATAGATTTACCTAATTTTAAAGAAAGAATTAAAATAATTAAAATTCATACTAAAAAAATACCATTAAACAAAAATGTAGATATAAAAAATATTGCTAAAAATACTCCAGGATTTTCAGGGGCAGATTTAGCAAATTTAATTAATGAAGCTTCATTAGAAGCTGCAAAAAAAAACAAAAAAAATATATCTATGAAAGAATTTGAAAAATCTAAAGATAAAATAATTATGGGGGTAGAAAAAAAATCATTAATAATAACAAAAAAACAAAAAGAATTATCTGCTTATCATGAAGCTGGACATGCAATAGTTGGAGAATTACTTAAAGATCATAATAAAGTATATAAAATTACAATAATTCCTAGAGGAAAATCATTAGGTATAACCTCTTTTATACCAGATGATGATAATATAAATATAAATAAAAAAAAATTAGAAAGTCAAATTTCTACATTATATGCAGGTAGAATAGCAGAAGAAATTATATATGGAGAAAATAATATATCTATAGGATCAAGTAATGACATAAAAATAGCAACATTAATAGCAAAAAATATGGTAACAAAATGAGGTTTTTCAAAAAAAATAGGACCATTATTATATAATGAAAAAAATGAAATATTTAATAATTATAAAAGTATATATTTATCAGATTATATATTAAAAAATATAAATAAAGAAATAAAAAAAATAATTGATAAAAATTACCTAATAGCTAAAAAAATATTATTAAAAAATATTAACATTCTTCATAAAATGAAAAAAAAGTTAATAAAATATGAAACATTAAATAGAAAACAAATAAAAAAAATAATTTTTAAAAAAAATAAAAATAAACATTTATAATATATTATAATAAAGGAAAAAAATGTATATATTATTTTCAATAATATTTATATTTATTTGTATTACTTTAATATCTTTAATAATTTTTTCCCCTAGTAAAAATAATATATTAGAATCATATACAAATTATAAAAATAATAATAAAACAATAATAACATCAAACTTAATAAAAAGTACAATTAATAAAATAATAATTAATTTAATAATATTATTTTATATAATATCTATTATATTAAATTTAATAAATAATAAAAAAATCAATAAAATTAAAAATAAAATAAATAATATTAAAATATTAAGTAATTATAAATTAAAATAAAAATTAAACCGGGATGGTGAAATTGGTAAACACACTACTCTAAGAAAGTAGTTTATATTTTATAAATTACGGGTTCAAATCCCGTTCCCGGTATCCAAAATTTAAATAAATAATATTTTATAATTAAAATATTTAATGAACATAATAGAATAATTTATTAAAATTTAAAATAAATTATTAAATATTAATATATATATATAATTTTTGGAATTAAAATGAGTAAAAAATTTTTAGCAATAGCTGAAGCTTTATCTAATGAAAAATCTTTATCTAAAAAAAAAGTATTTAAAGTATTAGAAAATGCTTTAAATATAGTAATAAAAAAAAAATATAAAAAAAAAATAAATATAAAAATATATATAAATAAAAAAAATGGAAAATTAAATATATATAGAAGATGAATAGTAGTTAAAAAAGTTAAAAAACCTAGTAAAGAAATAAATTTAAATAAAGCTATATATAAAAATAAAGAAATTAAAATTGGGGATTTTATAGAAAATAAAATAAAAAAAATAAATTTTGATAGAATAACTACTCAAAAAATTAAAAAAATAATAATACAAAAAATAAAAGAAGAAAAAAAAATAATAAATTTTAAAAAAATATTAAAAAAAAAAAAAAAAATAATAATAGGATTTATTAAAAAAATAAATAAAAAATATTTAATTATAGATATAGGAAATGATTTAGAAGCTAAAATCTTTAATAAAGATCTATTTTTAAAAAATAAACTTAAAATAGGTAAAAAAATTAAAGGTTTAATATATTATATAGATAAAAAATATAATAATAATTACAAAATACTTATACAAAGATCTAAAATAGATTTTTTAATCGAATTGTTAAAAATAGAAATACCAGAAATAAAAAATAATATAGTAATAATAAAATCAATATCACGTAAACCAGGATTAAGATCTAAAATAGCAGTTATAAGTAGAGACAAAAAAATAGATCCAATTGGTGCTTGTGTTGGAATAAAAGGTTCTAGAATAAAAGCAATATCTAATGAATTATTAGGTGAAAAAATAGATATAATTCTATGAAATAAAAATACAAAAAAATTTCTTAAAAATATAATGTATCCTATAAAAATTTTTAATTTTAAAATTAATAAAAAAAAAAATATTATTAAAATAAATGTAAAATTAAAAAATTTAGCACAAATAATAGGAAAAAGAGGACAAAATATAAAATTATCATCTAAACTAATAGGATCAGAAATTAATATATCAAGTATTCAATAAAAAACAAAAAAAATAAAAAATAAAAAAATGTTTAAAAAAAAAAAATATACAAAAAATAAATTTTCAAATAAAAAAAATATATTTAAAAAAAATAAAATATCAAAAAATAAAAAAATATTTAAAAATAAAAATATATTTAAAAAAAATAAAATATTAAAAAATAAAAAAATATCAAAAAAAAATAACAAAAAAAAAATAAATAACAAATTATTAAAATATAAAATAAATATAATTAAAGAAATTAGAAAATATTATAAAAATAATAAAAAATATTTAAGACCACCTATAGTTACTATTATGGGACATGTTAATCATGGAAAAACATCATTAATAAAATGCTTAAATAAAAATATAAATATAAATGAAAAAGGAAATATAACTCAAAATATAAATGCATATTATATAAATAATAAAAATAATAAATTTACTATATTAGATACACCAGGACATTCAGTATTTACTGATATGAGAACAAATAGTTTAAAAATAACAGATTTAATTATATTAGTAATTTCCATAGATGATGGAATTATGGAACAAACTAAAGAAATAATAGAATATATTAAAAAAAATAATATTCCAGTAATAATAGCTTTAAATAAAATAGATAAAATAAATTATTTAAATAATATAAAAATAATAAAAAAAGAAATTTCTAAATATAAATTAAATTCAGAAAAAAAAAATATTTTTATAAAAATATCTACAAAATATAAAAAAGGTATAAAAAAAATAAAAAAATATATTTTAATATTATCAAAAAAAATAAATTTAAGAACTAATATAAATGAAAATATATCATCTGGAATAATAATTGAATCTAGTATAGATAAAAAAAAAGGACCAATAAATTATATAATATTAAAACGTGGAATTATAAAAATAGGTAATATAATTTTATATAAAAATAATTATTCAAAAATAAAATGCATATATGATAGTAATAATAAAAAAATTAATAAATTATTACCCTCAATACCAGGAAAAATATTAGGATTACCTAATAAAAATTTATCAAATAAAAAATTTATAACAGTTAAAAATATTAAATTAGCAAAAAAAATAATAAAAATTAAAAATAAAAAAATAAATATTAAAAATATAAATAATAATAATAATATAAAATATAATATAGAAAAATTATTTAAAAGAGAAAATAAAAATAAAAAAAATATTATAATAAAATGTAATAATTATGGATCATTAAATACAATAACTAAATGAATAAAAAAAGAAATAAAAAATAAAATAAATATAATAAATTATTCAATAGGTAATATAAATAAAAATGATCTAATATTATCCAAAACAACTAAATCAATAATATTGGCATATAATATTAAAATAGATAATTCAATTAAAAAAAAAATAAAAAATTATAAAATAAAAATATATTTTTTTAAAATAATATATAAACTCTTTAATAAAATAAAAGAAATAATAAAAATTAAAAATAAAAAAATAAATAAAAAAAAATATATAGGAAAAGCAATAATAAAAAATATATTTAAAATTTCAAAATTTAATTTAATAGCAGGATGTAAAGTAATAAAAGGAAAAATAAATAAAAATAATAAAATAAACATATTAAGAAATAAAAAAATTATTTTTAAAGGAAATATTAAATCTATTAAACAATTTAAAAAAAATATTGAAATAGCGAAAAATAATATGGAATGTGGAATAAAAATAAAAAACTTTTATAAAATTAAAATAGGAGATATTATCTTATCAAAATAATGAAAAAAAAAATAAAATATAATAAAATAAGTAAAGAAATAAAAAAACAAATTACTAAAATTATTTTTTTTAAATATAATAATTTATTTGAAAAAAAAAAAATAATTAATATAAATTATATTTATATATCAAAAGATTTATCTAAAATAAATATATATATAAATTTTATAAATAATAAAAAAAAAAATATTATTAATAATGATATAAAAAAATTAAAAAAAAATAAAATATATATAATTAAAGAACTTAGAAAAAAAATTTATATAAAAAATTTTATAAAAATAAATTTTATATACGATACTTTTTTAGATAAAATAAACAATTTATATAGAAAAATAAATAAAATTAATAAAAATAAATAATGATAAATAATATAAAGAATGGATTATTAATATTTAATAAACCTAGAGGAATAACTTCAAATAATGCATTAAAAAAAATAAAAAAAATATTAAAAAGTAAAAAAGTAGGATATATAGGATCACTAGATCCTATATCTTCAGGATTATTATTAATAGCTTTTGGAAAAACTAATAAATTATTTAATATAATAATAAAAAAAAAAAAAACTTATAAAGTAACAATTAAATTAGGAGAAACAACAAATACTTATGATGCTTATGGGTATATAACTAAAAAAAAAAAAGTAATATATAAAAATATAAAAAAAAATATATATAAAATAATAAAAAAATATAAAGGAAAAATATTACAACACATACCTATGTATTCTGCATGTAAATATAAAGGTAAACCTTTATACAAATATGCAATTAAAGGTATAAAAATAAAAAAAAAAAAATATATATATATATATAAAATAACTATTAATAAAATAATAAAAAATATAATAAAATTAACTATAAAATGTTCAAAAGGAACATATATAAGAAGTATTATACATAATATAGGTAAAAAAATAAAATATGGAGCATATATACTAAATTTAAAAAGAACAAAAATAGGAAAATTTGTAATAAAAAAATCTTATAATTTTAATGACATACTAAAAAAAAAAAAAATTATAATAAAACATAATAAAATTAAAAAATATTTATAATAAAAAAAATTAAAGAATATATATATAAAAAATATAAATAAATATTTAAAACAAAAAAATAATATTTTTTTTTATTAAATAAATATTTCTAAATAAATAATCAAAATATCATGGCCCTTATTGGATTCGAACCAATGACCAAGCGATTATGAGTCGCCTGCTCTACCGCTGAGCTAAAGGGCCTGTACAAAAAGTTTAACAAATTAAAAAAAAAAAAACAAGTTATTTACTTACATATTTAATAACTTTTACCATAGCAGGTCTTAATAATCTACCATTTAATATATAACCTTCTTGTAATATATCTACAATAAAATTATCTTTATCTTTTTCATTAGAATTTAATACAACCATTGCCTGATGATAATTAGGATCAAACGGAATATTTACTTTATCTATAATGGATACACCAAATTTTTTTATAATAGAAATAAAATTTTTTAAAGTTAAACTTATACCTTCATAAGTAATATTAATATCTAATTTTTTATTAGATAAATTTTTTAAAGCATTTTTCAAATTATCAATTATTGGTAGAATATCAAACATAAATTTTTCTAAACAATATTTATATATTTTTTTAATATTTTTTTCATTACGTTTATTTATATTATCAATATCTGCATGATAACGTAAATTAATATTAAATATTTTTTTTTTCAAATCAGATATTTTTTTTTTAAAAATACTTAAATTACTATCTTTTATATCTAATTCATTTTCTAAATTTCTAATTTTATTTTTTAATATATCTATATTATTTTCTTTATTATTATTAGAATTATCTAAATTATTTTTATTTTTATTATTATCCAAATTATTTTTATTTTTATTATTATCCAAATTATTTTTATTTTTATTATTATCTAAATTAACTTTATTTTCATCATTATTTTTTAAATTATCTATTTTTTTTTTTTTATTAATCATAATAATCCTTATTAATATTTATTTTATTTTTTTTAAAAAAAAAAACTAAAATATATATTATACTAAATTATAATAAAATAAAAACATTAATTTTTAAATAAATAAATGAAAAAAAAAAATAAAATAAAAAACAAAAAAATATATTTAAATTATAACATTAAAAAAAAAATTACAGCAGGAATAATATTAAAAGGTTGACAAGTAAAACTGATAAAAAAAAAAGAAATAGATATAAAAAATAGTTATATTAAAATTGAAAAAAAAAATGTATATTTAACAAATTATAATATAAATAATTATAAAAAAAATATTTTAAAAAAAAAAAAGGAAAATATAAAAATATTATTAAAAAAAAAAGAAATTCAATATTTGAATAATAAAATAAAAAATAAAGGATATACAATAGTACCAATATCAATAAAATTAAACAAAATATGAATAAAAATAATAATAGGATTATGTAAAGGAAAAAAAAAATATAATAAAAAAAAATATTTAATAGATAAAATATGAAAAAAAAAAAATATTGATTTTTAAATAAAAAAAATATATAATTTACAATAAAATATTTTTTAAAGAGAGGGGTTGTTTTGGATTTGACAAAATATACAAATTCTAATTGATCATGTCGAGGTTACGGTTGGCCGCGTTAAAAACCGTGAATAATAGTTGCAAATAACAACAATTATGCTTTAGCAGCCTAAAAACTATAAAGCCATTTTTTATATTGTTTTTTTCTCTTTAGATATATAAAGAATGTTAATTTAAAAGAGAAATATTATAGAGTGTCTATATCTATAATAAATTATTTTATAGACTAATTTTAATTATTTATTTTTTTATTTTAAATAATTGAATAAAATAAAATAAAATAAACATGTAGTATCAATAGAATTAGTTGTTTTGGACGCGGGTTCGAATCCCGCCAACTCCATAAAATAGGTGATTAGCTCAGAGGTAGAGTGTCTCTTTTACAAGGAGAAGGTCAATGGTTCAATTCCATTATCACCTATAATAATTTTTTTTTTAAATAAAAATTATCATATATAAAATTTAATAAAATTAAATTTAATTTTTCATTATTAATAAAATTATATTTTTTTAAAATAATATTTAATATACTCTTAAAAAGATCATTTTTAATATTCTTTTTTTTTATATAAAATTTAATAAAATTAATTATTTTATTTTTTCTTATATTTAATAATATATTTTTATTAGGTGGGTAAATTTTATTTATTTTAATATTCAATTTTCTTTGTAAGGAATAAATAATTCTAATATCTTTTTTATTAATAAATAAAATAGCTTTTCCAATATTATTAGCTCTACCAGTTCTACCTATTCTATGTACATAATATTTCAAATCCATAGGTATATCATAATTAATTACTAAATTAACATTATTAATATCTAATCCTCTAGCAGCAATATCAGTAGCCACTAATATATTTATATTTCCATTACGTAAATTATTTATATTTTTTTCTCTTAAACTTTGATTCATATCTCCATTTAAAGCAGAACAATTATAACCATTTATTTGTAATAAATTAGATAATTTTAATGTATAACTTTTTGTTTTAACAAATATTATAACAGCTTTAAATTCTTCAACTTCTAAAAAATTAATTAAAAAATTTATTTTATCCTTATATGAATAAAATAAACAATAATATTGTTTAATATTTTCAGGTATATTATTATTTTTTTTTTTATTTACTAATAAATTAATTTCTTTAGGAAATAACATAAATTTTTTAATAATATTTTTTATATTATTACATATAGTAGCAGAAAATAAAATAGTTTGATGTTTATTAATAATATTTGATAAAATAAATTTTACATCTTTAATAAAACCCTTACAAAACATTTCATCAACTTCATCTAAAACCAAAAATTTAATATTATTAAAGTTAATTAAATTACATTTTCTTTTAATATAATCTATTAATCTACCTGGAGTAGAAACTATAATATTAGGATTATTTTTTAATTTAGATAATTGAACATTATATTTTTGACCTCCATATAAAGATAAAATTTTTATTTTTAAATATTTAGAAAATAATATAAAATTATCTTTAATTTGTATTGCTAATTCTCTAGTAGGCACTAAAACTAAACATTGTAAAAAATTAATATTTATAGAATTTAATATAGGTAAAATATAAGAAGCAGTCTTACCACTACCAGTTTTAGCAATACCCAATACATCATATCCATTTAATAATAACGGTATACATTTTAATTGGATAAGAGTAGGTTTAATATAACCAATTTCTTTTATAATTTTTAATAACTCACTTTTTAATTTAAAATTAGAAAAATTAATAGTCATTTTATAACTTTTTTATTATTTTAATTTATTTATTATTAAATTTAATATTATTTTCAATACTTAATTTTAATTTTCCAGTTACATCTATATCAATAACTTTTACATATATATGTTGTCCAATTTTAAAATGATTAAAAATATTATTATTTTTTTTATTACCATATATTTTAGAAATATGAACTAGACCTTCTTTTTTTTTATATATATTTACAAATAACCCAAAATTTACTATTTTAATAATTTTAGATAAATATATACAACCTTTTTTTATAACAAAACCAATAATTTTCTTTATATCATTAATTGTATTAATTGCATTAATTTTATTATTAGATATTATATTAATTAACCCATCATTATTAACTTCAATTAAACAATTATTTTTTTGAGTAAGAGATTTTATTATAGAACCACCTTTACCAATAACATTTTTAATTTTATCCACATCAATTTTAAATTTATATGTTTTGGGACAATAAGGTGATAAATAAGATCTAGGATGTCTAATTTTATAATTCATTTTATCTAATATAAATAATCTAGAATTATTAGCTTTTCTTAAAGATTCAATAATATCATTAATATTAATATTTCTAACTTTCATATCCATTTGCAATGCAGTAATTCCAATATTAGTTCCTATTACTTTAAAATCCATATCACCTAATCTATCTTCATCACCAATTATATCTGAAAGAATAAAATTTTTTTTAGATGTTTTTATTAAACCCATAGCTACACCAGCTACATGATTTTTAATAGGAACACCAGCATCCATTAAAGCTAAAGAAGCTCCACAAACAGAAGCCATAGAAGAAGAACCATTAGATTCCATAATATCAGAAACTATACGAATAGTATAAGGGAAATTTTCTATACTAGGTAATATAGGCATTATACCTTTCTTAGCTAAATAACCATGACCTATTTCTCTACGTTTAGGAATACCCATATTTCCTATTTCTCCAACAGAATATGGAGGAAAATTATAATGAAAAATAAAATTATCTAAACGTTCACCTAAAAATATATCATCAAAACTTTGAGCATCTTTTAAAGTACCTAAAGTAATAGTAACTAAAGCTTGAGTTTCGCCTCTAGTAAAAAGAGAAGATCCATGAACTCTTTTAGGTAAAAAACCTACTTTAATATCTATATCTCTAATATCATTTTCTTTTCTACCATCTATACGAATACCATTTTTAATTAAATTTTTTATAAATATTTCTTTTTCAATTTCATTTATTTTATTTAAAACTAAATATTCATAAAAATCTTTATTACTATTTAATAATTCTATTAATAAGTTATTTTTAATATCATTTAATAATTTTATTCTATTTTTTTTATTATATTTTTGTAAATATATTAATTTTAATTTTTCTATACAATAATTATATATATAATTATTTACATCATCAGAAAGATATTTATTAACAATAATATTGTTATTATTTCTTTTTTTACATATTAAAGAAAATTTATTAATATTAAAAATTAATTTTTTAAAATTATCATAAGCAAAACTAATACCATCAATAATATATTTTTCATTAATATTTTTAGAAGAACAATCTATCATAAAAATAGTATCTATAGTACCTACAACAACTAAATTTAATTTACTTATTTTTATTTCATCTAAAATTGGATTTAATATATATTTATTATTAATATAACCAACTCTTGCTACTCCTAAAGATTCAATATTATCTATACCTGATATTTTTAATACCGCAGAAACTGCTATTATAGATATAATATCTGTACTAATTTGAGGATTAACTGAAATTACATTTACAACTATTTGAATATTACTAAAAAAATTTTTATTAAATAATGGACGTATAGATCTATCAATTAATCTAGAAGTAATTATTTCAATATCACTTGGTCTTCCTTCTCTTCTAAAAAAACTTCCAGGAATTTTACCTATAGAATAAAATTTTTCTTGATAATAAACAGTTAAAGGTAAAAAATTTTGATCATTTTTAATTTCATCATTACATACTAAAGTAACAACAACAATAGTATCATTCATACTTGCTATAATTGAAGCAGTACACTGACGTGCTATATAACCATTTTCTAATTTAATTATATTTTTTCCATAATTAAATTTTAAAATATTATTTTTAAACAAAATAAATTCCTTTATAAAATATATTTAAATATATATAATTAAATTAATAACGCAATTTTAATTTTTTAATAATATAATTATATTCATTTAAATTATTATTTTTTATATATTTTAAAAATTTACGACGACGAAAAATTAACTTTAATAATCCTAATTTATTATGAAAATCTTTTTTAAAAATAGAAATATGTTTTTTTAAATTATTTATACGTAAACTTAATAAAAATATTTGTAATTTTATAGAACCAATATTATTTTTATTTTTTTTATAATTATATATTATTTTTTCTAAACTTAACATAAATTATTATAACCTATATTCAATAAAACAAATTAAACAAAAAAAATATTAAAGTCCTTATAGGACTTTAATATTTTGATTTTTACATATATAAATATAGAATAATTTAATAAAATATTAAAATTAAATTACATCATTCCACCCATTCCTCCCATTCCTGATCCATTCATAGAAGGATTTGGAGTATTTAAATCTGATTTACTATCATCTTTAGGTAAATCAGTAATCATACATTCTGTAGTAACCATTAATCCAGCAACAGAAGCAGCATATTGTAAAGCAGAACGAGTAACTTTAGTAGGATCTAAAATACCCATTTTAATCATATCGCCATATTTTTCTGTAGCAGCATTATAACCATAATTTCCACTACCAGCTTTAACATTATTAGTTACAACTGAAGGTTCATCACCAGTGTTATATACTATTTGACGTAAAGGAGATTCCATTGCTCTTAAAGCAACTCTAATACCCATATTCTGATCTTCATTTTGAGCAGTTAAATTACTTAATCTTTCTGCTACTCTTACTAAAGCAACTCCTCCCCCTGGTACAACACCTTCTTCAACAGCAGCTCTAGTAGCATGTAAAGCATCTTCTACTCTAGATTTTTTTTCTTTCATTTCAACTTCAGTAGCAGCACCAACTTTTAATACAGCTACTCCACCAGCTAATTTAGCTACTCTTTCTTGTAATTTTTCTTTATCGTAATCAGAAGTAGATTCATCTATTTGTTGACGAATATTATTTATTCTTTTAGATATTTCTTTCTGACAACCTGATCCATCTATTATTGTAGTAGTATCTTTATTAATAATTACTTTTTTACAACTACCTAAATCATTAATACTAGATTTTTCTAATTCCATACCTACTTCTTCAGAAATTACTATACCTCCAGTTAATATAGCAATATCTTGTAACATAGATTTACGACGATCACCAAAACCAGGAGATTTAACAGCAGCTACTTTAACAATACCTCTCATATTATTAACTACTAATGTAGCTAAAGCTTCTCCTTCTACATCTTCAGCAATCACTAATAAAGGTTTATTAGATTTAGCAACAGATTCTAATATAGATAACATTTCACGAATATTAGAAATTTTTTTTTCTACTAATAAAATATAAGGATTATCTAATTCTACAACACCAGAATCACTTTTATTAATAAAATAAGGAGATAAATATCCTCTATCAAATTGCATTCCTTCTACAACATCTAATTCATCTTGTAAACCAGTACCTTCTTCAACAGTTATAACACCTTCCTTACCAACTTTTTCCATAGCTTTAGCAATCAAAGATCCAACTGTTTCATCTGCATTAGCAGAAATAGTACCAACTTGAGCAATAGATTTAGAATCTAAACAAGGAACAGATATTTTTTTTAATTCTATAACAGCGGAATTAACAGCTTTATCTATACCTCTTTTTAAATCCATTGGATTCATACCAGCAGCAACAGCTTTCAATCCTTCATTTACTATAGATTGAGCTAATACAGTAGCAGTAGTAGTTCCATCACCAGCTACATCATTAGCTTTAGAAGCTACTTCTTTAACCATTTGAGAACCCATATTTTCAAATTTATCTTCTAATTCTATTTCTCTAGCAACTGATACTCCATCTTTTGTAATAGAAGGTGCACCAAAAGATTTATCTAAAACTACATTACGTCCCTTAGGACCTAAAGTTACTTTTACTGCATCTGCTAAAATATTTACTCCACGTAAAATTTTTGCTCTTGCATCATTACCAAATTTTACATCTTTAGCTGTCATAAATATTCCTTAAATTTTTAAAATTTAAAATATTAATTAATAATAGCTAATACATCATTTTCAGACATAATTAAAACTTCTTGATTATCAATTTTTTCAGATTTTATACCATAACCATCATTAAAAATTACTACATCACCTACTTTAACATCAAGTTTCTTAACATTACCATTATCAAGTATACGTCCTTTTCCAACAGCTATTACTTCACCTCTAGTAGATTTACCAGCAGAAGATCCTGTAAGAACTATACCACCAGATGACTTAGATTCAACACTTTTACGTTTTACTATAATACGATCATGTAATGGACGAATTTTCATTAAAACTCCTATTAATTTAATTATTATAAAATATAAAAATATTATAAAGTATATAATAATATAATGATTCTATAACTATTAATTAATATTGGGGTTAAAAAAAAAACTTTCAAGTTTTATAAAATAATATATTTATTTATATTGAATATAATAATAAATATAAATATATAATTATTATTATTATAATTTAATAAAATTTAAAATATAAAATTATATTACTAATAAATAAATAAAAATTTTTATCTTGTATTATTATTATATATAATATAAAATTATATTATAGTTGAAATAATAATAATATTTTTTTAAAATTTAAATAATAAAATTTTTTATATTTTTAAATTATTAAAATTATTAAAAAAATATATATAAATAATTATCCTCAAAGCCCAGATAGCTCAGTTGGTAGAGCAGAGGACTGAAAATCCTCGTGTCGGTGGTTCAATTCCGCCTCTGGGCAAAACTAAAATAATTAATAAAAAAAAAATAATAAGTAAACTTATTATTTAATTTTTTTAAGAAAATAAACTCTATATTTTTTATATTTTTTATATTTTTTATATTTTTTATATTTTTTATATTTTTTTATTTTAAGCTTTATATTTTGTATTTTATATAAAAAAAAATTTATTTAATTTTATAAAAATAAATTTTTTAATAAATATATAAGTTATTTAAATAAATATAAAAAATAATTTATAATATATTTTATCATATATATAATTTTAAAAAAAAATATTTTACTTTTAAATTAAAATTAATTAACTAATATATTAATTTAAATATTTTTATTAAAAAAAATTATTAAAATAATTACATAAAATAAAATTTTTAATTTTAATTTAATTTTAATATTTTTTATAAAAAAATATTCCTTTATATTTAATTCAAATATTTTGAATTATATTTAATTTTTTAAATAAAAAGAATTTACTTTTTAAAAATAAATAATAACAATAAAAATATAATTTTTAATACTTTAAAATATTTAAAAAATAAAAATAATTTTTAATTAAGTATAAAATTTATTTATTTTTTATTATAATATAAATTATTTAAAATTATTATATTTTTTTATTAAAATAATAATAATTTTTATAATATATTATAAAAAATTTTTTATATAATATAAATTATATTTTTAAAATATATTTTATAATGTTATTAATATTTTTTTTACCATTTATATTTAAGTAAATTTATTACATATTTTTTAAAAAATAAATAATTAAATAAATTTTTTATTTAAAAAATATTTTATTTCTTATAAAACTATTAGTTTATTTTTAATTATATTAATATAAATATTATTTTAATATAATTAATAATAATATAATAATCATTATAAATAATTTTATTAATTTTAATAAATTTATTTAAATTTAAAAATTTTATAATATAAAATATAAAGAAAATATTATTTAATTAAACAATAAAATTAAATATTTTTTTTTTAAAATTAAATTAGATAGTTTTTAAAAAATATATTTTTGTTAATAATAATAATATTATTTTTTTTATATAATTTTAAAAATTAAAATTAACATATTTATATATTATATAAATTATATATTATTTTTTATATTTTTAATAAATTACTATTTTATTTAATATATAAATTTTTATCTTTTAATATTAAAATTTATAAAAATATTAGAATAAATATTTTATTTTTAATTAAATTAATTATTCTTTCTAAAATTTATTTTTAAAAATTATAATATATTTTTTTAAATAAAATTTTTTTATTTTATTAAATTAATTAATAATTTTTTATATATTTTAAAAAAAAATTTATTTTATTATTAATATTATTTTTATTAATATAAATTTTTTATTATTTAGAACAAAAATTTTATTAAATAACACTTTTTTAATAATATTACATTATTTTTAATTATATTAATAAATTTATATTATTATAAATATATTATATATCTCAATAATTAAAATCTTTTAAAAAATAAAAAACAAAAACTTCATATTTATTATTTTGTAATAATATTAAATATATTTAAATAAAAGAATTTTATAATACATTTATATTTTAAATAAATTTTTTAATAAATTTAATATAAAGTAAATTTATTAAATTTATTATTATATTTTTTAAAATATATTTTATTTAATTATTTTAAAAAAATTATTTATTAAAATAAATTTTATTTAAATAATTATATTTAAAAATATTTATTTATTAATAATATATTTTTATATAATTAAATATTTCTTTTAAAATAATAATTTAAAAATTAGATTTTTAATAAATTAATTTTTTTAAAAATATTATTTAATAATTTAAAATTTACTAAAAAATTATTTAATTTAAATTTTATTTTTAAATTAGTTTTTAAAGATATTAATTTATTTCAAATATTTATATTAGTATGATTATCTTTTAAATTTTTTATAATATTTAAATAATTTTTAATTTTTAATTTTTTTATTTTATCTAAATTTTTATATATATTATAAATATTACCTATATTATTTAATAATAAAGAAGCTGTTTTTACACCTATTCCCTTTATTCCAGGTATATTATCACTTTTATCACCACATAATATTAACATATCTTTAAATAAATTAGGGTATATTCCATATTTTTTAAATACTTTTTTTTTATTAAATATTATTTTTTTTGTAACAAACATATATATATTTTTACTTATTAATTGTAATAAATCTTTATCATAAGATAAAATATATATTTTATATTTTTCTTTATTAATAAAATTTTTTATTAGTGTACCTATTACATCATCCCCCTCAACATAAGGTATACTATAATAGTTTATACCTCATTTATTAAATTCTTTTTTAATTAATAATATATATTTTAATAAATGTAAAGAAATTTTTTTACGATTTTTTTTATAATTATTACAAATTTTATTTCTAAAATTTTTTCTATTATAATCAAAAATAAAAATTATATATTTAGGTTTTAAAAAATAATATTTATTTAAAATCATTTTTC